>JBEGPS010000014.1:0-5888 GCA_041181325.1 Pseudomonadota bacterium | reverse complement strand
ATTTTTGTAGCAAATCGAGCAGCTTTCGGTGAATGTCACCAAACCCCCCGTTGCTCATGCACAGAATGTGGTCGCCCGGCTGCACCTGTGCCATGACTTGCGCCACCAGCGCGTCAATGCTGTCGGCCACTTGGGCCCGGGTATCCATGGGGGCCAGGGCCTCGGTCGCATTCCAGCCCAAGCCGCCGCTGTGACAAAACGCCAGGTCGGCTTCTTCCAGGCTCCAGGGCAGCTGGGCTTTCATGGCGCCCAGTTTCATGGTGTTGCTGCGCGGCTCGAACACCGCCAGAATGCGCGCCGCGCCCACTTGGCGGCGCAGTCCGTTCACGGTGGTACGAATGGCGGTGGGGTGGTGCGCAAAGTCGTCGTACACCGTGATGTTGCCCTGCGGCTTGGCAACCACACCGCGCACTTCCATGCGGCGTTTCACGTTTTCGAAGGTTCCTAAAGCGGCTGCAGCCACAGCCGGGTTCACGCCCACATGCTCCGCGGCCGCAATGGCTGCCAGCGCATTGAGTTGGTTATGAACGCCGCCTAGCCCCCATCGCACCTGCGCAACGCGCTCTCCTTTTTGTAGCACGGCAAAGTCACCCGGTTCGCCCACGGCGGTAAAGTCGCTCACCGTTGCGCCAAAACTGCGCATTTCGCTCCAGCAGCCTTGGTGCAGCACGCAGGTCAGGCTGTCTTCCAGCCCATTGGTTACCACGCGGCCTGTGCTGGGCACGGTGCGCACCAGGTGGTGAAACTGGCGCTCAATAGCGGCCAGGTCGTCAAAGATGTCGGCGTGGTCAAACTCCAGGTTGTTGAGCACCGCAGTGCGGGGGCGGTAGTGGACGAATTTGCTGCGTTTGTCGAAAAAGGCGGTGTCGTATTCGTCGGCCTCGATTACGAAGAGGGGGCGGTTTGGCGAAGGGTGCGTCAGGCTTGGGGCAGAGCGCGCCGCAGGGCTTTGCTCCGTGTCCCCCGCCCGCTGTGCGGGCTCCTCCTTTACCTGCGCAAAGCCCTGCGGCGCACTCTGCCCCAAGCCAGACACCGGCTCTTGCGCCACTCCGCCCAGCCGCGCAGATACGCCAAAGTTCAGCGGCACGCCACCCACCAGAAAACCAGGTTGCAGGCCTGCGCACTCCAAAATCCACGCCAACATCGATGTCGTTGTCGTTTTACCGTGCGTGCCTGCTACCGCCAGCACATGGCGGCCTTGCAATACGTGTTCGGCCAGCCACTGTGGGCCGCTGGTGTAGGGGGCTGCTGCGTCCAGAATGGCTTCCATCAACGGGAATTTGGGCGTGCCATCGGCCAGCCGGGCGCGGCTCACCACGTTGCCGATGACAAAGATATCGGGCTGGAGTGCCATCTGTTCTGCGCCAAAACCTTCAATCAACTCGATGCCCAGTGCGCGCAATTGGTCGCTCATGGGGGGGTAAACGCCAGCGTCACAGCCGGTCACGCGGTGACCCGCTTCACGCGCCAAAGCTGCCAAGCCACCCATGAAAGTGCCACAAATACCAAGAATATGAATATGCATGAGGCTATTCTACGTGTCACCTCGCGGCCTCATGCGTAGAGTCTATTGTGCCGTCAGCCCACGTGCAGTGTGCGTAAGCAGCTATCAATATAAGAGCATCCCCACGTTGGGAAACAGGCTTTTTCTCGCGGCACAATGCAAGCATGGATCAACTAAAAGACGAAATTGCAGCCAGTGCAGCACGTATGGTGGTGGAAGAGGGTCTGGAATACGGTTCTGCCAAGCGCCGTGCGGTGAAGCAACTTGGCGTTGTATCCAAAAGTGTCATGCCCAATAACGACCAAGTGGAAGCCGCCGTGCGGGAATACATAGCCTTGTTTTGCGCCGACACCCAGCCCTCGGAACTGCTCGCCTTGCGGACGTTGGCGCTGGAGTGGATGCAGCGGCTTGAGCGCTTTCGCCCCTATGTTGCAGGTGCGGTCTGGCATGGCACGGCGACGCGCAACTCTGACATTTATTTGCAGTTGTTCTGTGATGACTCAAAATCTGCGGAAATTGAACTCATTGATATGGGGATTCGTTTTGACGCGACTTCGGTCAATGGCTTTCAGGGTGAGTCTGTGGACGCACTCAGCGTGCAGGTCCGTAGCCCAGCACTTGGTGCACACATAGGCATTCATTTGATGGTGTATGACTTTGACGACCTGCGCGGTGCCTTGAAACCCGACGCGCAGGGTAGGCGTCCGCGTGGTGATATGGCTTCTCTGATTAAATTGCTGCATGATGGCGACTTATGACGGAAATTAACAAAGAAATGAATGTGTCAACGGCAGTCATACGTTCGCAGCGGCGTGTCATGCTCGGGGTGGGGGCTGCGGCTGCGCTGATTGGCGTTGGGGCTGCTACGTGGATTGGCGCGCGCAAAGCGCCTTCAGGCGAAATTGCCACTACTGAGGCTGTGCCTGGCCTGTGGTCATTGGCATGGGACACGCCCCAAGGTGGTAGCGTGGCAATGGCGGCATTGCGTGGACGCCCATTGTTGATTAACTTCTGGGCAACCTGGTGCCCACCCTGTGTAGAAGAACTTCCATTAATCAATGCCTTTTTTAACCAAAACAAAGTCAACGGCTGGCAAGTGATTGGATTAGCGGTGGATAAGCCGTCTTCGGTGAAGACGTTTTTGACCAAAACACCTTTAGATTTTCCAATTGGACTGGCGGGCATGTCTGGCACGGAGTTAGGTAAGGCATTGGGCAATTTGTCGGGCGGGTTGCCTTTCTCTGTGGTGCTTGGTTCCGATGGAGTGGTGGCGCAGCGCAAGATGGGACGGCTTACGCCCGACGATCTGGCTCAGTGGGTTAGCTTAAAATAGTTCTTTCCGTAGAGGTTTCCTTTGGGTGGGTGTCAAAAAAATAGCTTTGGCTTCATTGATGAAGGTTTGAAATTTCTCGAAAATACCGGAATATAAATATAGTTGGCGTCAATTAAGTGAATTTTGCTGTAAATTCCGCGCATTGACTTATCACCATCGTTGGAGACCCCTATGGATTTGCGAAAACTGAAAACATTGATTGATCTTGTGTCTGATTCCAACGTATCAGAGCTTGAAATCACCGAAGCCGAAGGTAAGGTGCGCATCGTCAAGGGTGGTGGTGCGGTGGTGCAAAACTATGCAACTGCGGTGGGTTACGCAGCGCCTGCTGGGGGGCCTGTGGCTGCAGCGCCTGCAGTTGCGACTGCACCTGTAGCTATTGTGCAGGCAGCGCCTATTGGGCATACCGTAAAGTCTCCCATGGTAGGTACTTTTTATCGCTCGTCATCCCCCGGCGCCAAGGCCTTTGTCGAAGTCGGAGACTCAATCAAGGCAGGCGAGACCATTTGCATCATTGAGGCGATGAAAATTCTCAATGAAATCGAAGCAGATAAGTCGGGCACCGTGTCCCAAATTTTGTGTGAAAACGGGCAAGCGGTTGAATACGGCCAGCCTTTGTTCATCATCGAATAACCCAATACGCCTTTCATGTTTAAAAAAATCCTGGTCGCCAACCGTGGCGAGATTGCCTTGCGAATCCAGCGCGCTTGTCGCGAGCTAGGTATCAAGGCTGTGATGGTGTACTCAGAGGCCGACCGCGACGCCAAGTACGTCCGTTTGGCTGAAGAGGCTGTGTGTATTGGGCCTGCAGCATCCTCGCTGAGTTATCTCAATATGCCCGCCATCATTTCTGCGGCTGAAGTGACCGATGCGGAAGCCATTCACCCAGGGTACGGATTTTTGAGCGAAAACGCTGACTTTGCCGAGCGCGTGGAGAAAAGCGGCTTCCAGTTCATTGGTCCCACCCCTGAGTCCATTCGCATCATGGGCGACAAGGTTTCTGCCAAGCAGGCCATGATTCGCTCTGGCGTGCCTTGCGTACCCGGTTCCGAGGGCGAGTTACCAGACGATCCGGTGCAGATCAAGCGCATTGCCAAAGCCGTGGGCTACCCGGTCATTATCAAGGCGGCAGGCGGCGGCGGCGGGCGCGGCATGCGTGTGGTGCACACTGAGGCGGCCTTAGTCAACGCAGTGGCTATGACCAAAGCCGAGGCTGGCGCTGCATTCAACAATCCGGCGGTGTATTTGGAGAAGTTCCTCCAAAACCCACGCCATATTGAAATCCAAATCATTGCCGATAAGCATAAAAATGCGGTGTACTTGGGTGAGCGCGATTGCTCCATGCAACGACGCCACCAAAAAGTGCTGGAAGAGTCCCCTGCGCCAGGCATTAACCGCAAACTGATTGAGCGCATTGGTGAACGCTGCGTAGCTGCCTGCAAGAAGATTGGCTACCGCGGCGCGGGTACGTTTGAGTTCCTGTATGAAGACGGCGAGTTCTATTTTATTGAAATGAACACCCGCGTGCAGGTAGAGCATCCGGTGACTGAAATGGTGACGGGTATTGATATTGTCAAAACCCAAATCACAGTTGCGGCAGGCGAAAAACTGCCGTTTACGCAGCGCCAAATTGAAGTGCGCGGGCACTCCATCGAATGCCGTGTGAATGCCGAAGATCCCTATAAGTTCACACCATCACCTGGTCGGGTGACGATGTGGCATGCGCCTGGTGGGCCAGGCGTGCGGGTGGACTCGCATGTGTACACCAACTACTTTGTGCCACCGAATTACGACTCCATGATCGGCAAGATCATTGTGCACGGCGACACCCGTGAGCAGGCTTTGGCACGCATGCGTACCGCCTTGGCCGAGACGGTGGTGGAAGGTATCAACACCAACATACCGCTGCACCGCGAATTGATGGTGGATGCCAAATTTATGGCCGGCGGAACCAATATCCATTACTTGGAACATTGGTTAGAGCAGCATAAGCGGTAATTGAAAGCGGCTATAGATCATGTTTGAACTGCGTCTGATGTGTCCCGAAGATCGGGTGGAAACCGTAAGCGATGCGCTAGACGCATTGGATGCGCTGAGTGTGAGCGTAGAAGACGCAGACGCCCAAACGGATGCTGAGCAAGCCCTATTCGGCGAACCTGGCATGCCGCCGCCTAAAGACGGTTGGCAGCGTTCGCGCGTCATCGCGCTCTTTGCCACCCAAGACGATGCCAATGAGACGGCGGCATTGCTCAAGGCGCAAGACTTTTTTGAAAATTGCGAAGTGTTGGGGGTACAGGCTGTGCCTGACCAAGACTGGGTGCGGTTAACCCAATCTCAGTTTGCTCCGGTTGAAATTACGCCAGAATTTTGGATTGTGCCCACGTGGCACGAGCCGCCTACAGCCGCGCGCCAAGTGATTCGACTGGACCCCGGTTTGGCCTTTGGCACAGGCACCCACCCCACCACCCGTATGTGCTTGCGCTGGGTGGCGACGCACGCTGCCCAGCCACGTGTGCTGGACTACGGTTGTGGCTCAGGTATTTTGGCCATTGGTGCAGCCAAGTATGGTGCCCAAGAGGTCGTGGCAGTAGACATCGACCCCGCCGCAGTCCAGGCGACCGAGCTGAACGCACAAGCCAATCATGTTCAGTTGTTAGCCGGCTTGCCGGATGTGGCCCATGGCCGCTTCAATTTGGTGCTGGCCAATATTTTGGCAACACCCTTGAAAGTGCTTGCGCCGCTGCTGTGCGCCCATGTGATTGCTGACGGACATCTGGTGCTGGCTGGTATTTTGGCGCGGCAGGCGGATGAATTGACCAAAGCCTACGCGCCATATTGCAAACTCAGTGTTGCCGATCAAGAGGATGGCTGGATTTTGATGACCGCCACGCTGTAGCGTTAGTCGGGTGGGCTCTACAATCTTTTGAACATGAGCCTGATTACCCGATGCCCAGCCTGCACCACGATATTCAAAGTGGTACCAGACCAGTTGCGCGTTTCAGATGGTTGGGTGCGATGTGGTCAATGTGACGAGGTTTTTGATGCAAACGC
>JBEGPS010000013.1:0-4299 GCA_041181325.1 Pseudomonadota bacterium | reverse complement strand
GCTGGTCGCCATGCTGGTAGCCGGTGCGGTAGGGCTGGCGTTTGAGCGTTTCATTGTGCGGCCGGTGTACGGCCAGCACTTGAAGCAGATCCTTATCACCATGGGCGGCATGATCATTGGTGAAGAACTCATCAAAGTGATTTGGGGTCCTGCACAGATACCGCTGCCGTTGCCTGGAGGCATGCGCGGCTCGCTGTACTTTGGGGATGCGGCGGTGGAGAAGTACCGCCTGATGGCGGTAGTGGTGGGCTTGGCCGTGTTTGGTGTGTTGAGCTGGGTGCTGAGCCGCACCAAGATCGGCCTGCTGATTCGCGCTGGTGTGCAAGACCGCGAGATGGTCGAAGCGCTGGGCTACCGCATCAAGCGCCTGTTTATTGGCGTGTTTGTGGTCGGCAGTGCGCTGGCGGGGCTGGGCGGTGTGATGTGGGGGCTGTACCAACAAACGGTCACACCGCAAATGGGCGCGCAGGTCAATGTGCTGATTTTCATCGTCATCATCATCGGCGGCCTGGGCTCTACTGGTGGTGCACTCATTGGCGCTTTGCTGGTGGGCTTGATGGCCAACTACACCGGCTTTTTGGCACCCAAGGTGGCGCTGTTTTCCAACATTGCCTTGATGGTTGCCATCCTGATGTGGCGTCCACAGGGCGTGTACCCCGTGGCGAACAGATGAACACCCCCCGGCTTGCCCACTTCGTGTGGCCGCTTTCCCCCTTGCAGGGGGCAACACCAGCAGCCCGGCGAAGCCGGTTCTGCGGTGTTTCTGGCTTAAGACACGTTTTCCTTTGAGGTGCATGTATGTTGCAACGAATTCTTTCCGCAGACCTGCCACGCAGCCGCTGGCTTGCCTTGTTGCTGGTGCTGCTGGTGGCGGCGCTGGCGCTGACGCCGTTTGTTTTCCCTGGCGTCAAGGCGCTTAATGTGGCGGCAAAGGTATTGATCTTCATCGTGCTGGTGGCGAGTTTTGACTTGCTGCTGGGCTACACGGGCATCGTCAGTTTTGCCCACACCATGTTTTTTGGTATCGGGGCCTATGGCATTGCCATTGCTACCGCTGCCATGGGGCCCACTTGGGGGGCACTGGCCGTGGGGCTGGGTGGCGCGTTGGTGTTGTCGTTTGCGCTGGCGCTGCTGGTGGGCCTGTTCTCGTTGCGGGTGCGGGCCATCTTCTTTGCCATGATCACGCTGGCCGTGGCCTCGGCATTTCTCACGCTGGCGTCGCAGTTGCACGAGTTCACTGGGGGTGAAGACGGGCTCACTTTCAAAGTGCCCGAGATTTTGTCGCCCAGCTATGAGTTCAGCGAAACGCCGTTTTTGGGCGTGTCGCTCGATGGCCGTCTGCTGTGCTACTACCTGCTGTTCGTGGTGGCGATGGTGCTGTTCCTTGCGCTGCTGCGCATCGTCAACTCACCCTTCGGCCGCGTGCTGCAGGCCATTCGCGAGAACGAGTTCCGTGCTGAGGCCATAGGCTACCGCGTGGTGGTGTACCGCACCACGTCGGCCATTCTTTCTGCCCTGTTTGCCTGCATGGCGGGGGCCATGTTGGCGCTCTGGTTGCGTTACAACGGGCCGGATACGTCGCTGTCGTTTGAGATCATGATGGATGTGTTGCTCATCGTCGTTATTGGCGGCATGGGCACGATGTACGGGGCTATCATCGGCGCGTCGCTGTTTCTGGTGGCGCAAAGCTATTTGCAAGACCTGCTGCGTGTGGGCAGCGAGGCCGCCAGCAGCTTGCCGTGGTTGTCGGCATTGCTGTCGCCTGACCGCTGGTTGCTGTGGCTGGGCCTGTTGTTCGTGTTGAGCGTGTATTACTTTCCCACCGGGGTGGTAGGGCGTTTGCGCGCAGGGAGCAAGGCATGAGCAACATGGTTCAAGGAACGTCGCGCTACATCCAGTGCGCTGGCTACGAGGTGCATGTCACCGAGTGGGGCGCAACCGACGCGCCGGTGGTCATCGCCTGGCACGGCCTGGCACGCACCGGGCGCGACATGGACGCGCTGGCCGCGCATTTGAGCGACCGCTACCGGGTGATCTGCCCAGATACCTTAGGTCGTGGCTTAAGCCAATGGAGCACGCAACCCAAAGAAGAATATTGCCTGCGGTTTTACGCCCGCATGGCGGCAGACCTGTTTGACCAATTGAACATTGAGCGCGCGCATTGGGTGGGAACGTCCATGGGCGGGGCCATTGGCACGGTGTGCGCGTCGGGTTTGTTTGAGCCCGCCATGCGCGAGCGCATCATCAGCCTCACGCTGAACGACAACGGGCCGCAACTGGCGCAAGCTGCCATAGAGCGCATTCGCTCGTATGCGGGTAGCCCGCCTGCGTTTGCCACGGTCACCGAGTTGGAAGCTTTTTTCCGGCAGGTGTACAAGCCCTACGGCTGGCTCAGCGACGCACAGTGGCGCAGCCTGACCGAAACGTCTACCCGCCGTCTGCCCGATGGCCGCGTCACACCGCACTATGACCCCGCCATGGTGGAGCAGTTCATCAGCCACCCCGATGACTACCTCATTTGGGAGCATTACGACGCTATCAAGGTGCCGGTGCTGTGCCTGCGCGGCGCTGATTCTGATCTGTTGCTACCTGAAACCTTGCAGACCATGCGTAAAAGTGGACCGGGTGCGGCGGGCCTGCTCACGGTAGTGGAGGTACCCGGTTGCGGTCATGCGCCAGCGCTGAATGTGCCGGCACAGTTGCATTGTTTAGATATTTTTCTTCATACCCAAGCGATTTGTCCTCGCAGTCATCATTAGCAGTCTGGGGGTTACTGTTTGGCACCCAAGGCCAGCGCTTCCTTGCGGGACAACTCCATGGCGCGCAAGTCTGGCGCTTCCAGTGTGTTCCAGCCCTGAAGGTGGTTTTGGGCGATGTTGCACAGTGCGGTAATCCACTCGGGGTCGTCGTTCAGGCAGGGGATGTAGTGAAACTCTTTGCCGCCTGCGTGCAGAAACGCTTCGCGCGCTTCCATGTTGATTTCTTCCAGCGTCTCCAGGCAGTCGCTGGTAAAGCCGGGGCACATCACGTCCACGCGTTCCACACCAGCCTTGCCCATGGCAATCAACGAGGGCTCGGTGTAGGGCTCCAGCCATTTGGCGCGGCCCAGGCGGGATTGGAAGGTGACCTTGTATTGGTCTTTGCTCAGGCCCAATGCTTCACCCAGCAGGCGCGCGGTTTTGAAGCACTCGCAGTGGTAGGGGTCGCCCAGGTGCAGGGTGCGCTCGGGTACACCATGAAAGCTCATCAACAGTTTGTCAGGGCGGCCATGGGCTTTCCAATAGCGCTTGACGCTGGCGGCCAGCGAGGTGATGTAGTCGGGATGGTCGTGGTAGTGGTTGACAAAGCGAAACTCGGGCAATGCCCGTGTTTTCGCTGCCCAGGTGTACACCGCGTCAAACACGCTGGCCGTGGTGGTGGCGCTGTACTGCGGGTAGGCGGGTACCACCAGCACGCGGGTTACACCGTCGGCTTTCATGGCGTCCAGCTGCGAGGCAATCGAGGTGCTGCCATAGCGCATGGCCCAGCGCACTTTGACGTTGTGGTTGCGCTGGCCCAACCAGCCTTGCAACAGCTTGCTTTGTTTTTCAGTCCACACCTTGAGTGGCGAGCCCTCGGGCGTCCACACGCTGGCGTATTTGGCGGCCGATTTGGCGGGGCGAAACCGCAGAATGATGCCGTGCAAAATCACCATCCACAGCAGGCGAGGGATTTCGACCACCCGGTGGTCGCTTAAAAATTCAGCCAAATACCGACGTACTGCTGGGGTGGTGGGGGCATCTGGCGTGCCCAAGTTGCACCACAAAACGGCAGTACGTGGCGCTTGGCCGTGGGAGTAAGGGGGTTCTTTAGAAAATGGCATGCGGTATTCTCCCGCACCTATGCTGCACATTACGCAAATCAAGGCAATAACCTTGGACCTGGACGACACCCTGTGGCCCATTTGGCCCACCATCGAGCGGGCTGAAAAGCGGCTGCTGGCGTGGCTGCAATTGCATGCGCCTGCCACGGCCGACCTGATGCAAAGCCCGCATGTGCGCCAAGAGCTGCGCGCCCTGGTGCATGCGCAATGGCCCGCCCTGCACCATGACCTGAACGCCATGCGCCGCGAATCTATTCGCCTAGGCCTGCAGCGTGCGGGTGAAGACCCTGCGTTGGCCGAACCCGCTTTTAACGAATTCTTTGCCGCCCGCATGGACGTGACGCTGTTTGACGACGCGCTGCCAGGCCTGAAGTGGCTGGCGCAGCGCTACCCCATCGTGGGCTTAAGCAACGGCACGGCTGACGTGCACAAAATCG
>JBEGPS010000012.1:0-3682 GCA_041181325.1 Pseudomonadota bacterium | reverse complement strand
AATGTGGCGCAGTTGCGCGCCGATGGCTGCACCGTGCTGGGTGTGGGCCAGGGCGACCAAGCCTGCGGCGAGGTGGGCGACGGGCGCATGCTCGAAGCCGATGAATTGCTGCACACCTTGGAAGCATTTTTTGCGCCCAAGGTGTTGCAAGGCCGGCGCGTGCTGGTCAATGCCGGTCCCACTTATGAGGCGATTGACCCGGTGCGTGGCATCACCAATCTGTCCAGCGGCAAAATGGGGTTTGCCATTTCACGCGCGGCCCAAGAAGCTGGTGCGCAGGTCACTTTAGTGGCTGGCCCGGTATCTTTGACCACGCCCCGCCATGTGCAGCGTATCAACGTTAAATCTGCATCCAATATGCTTGCAGCCTGCGTGGGACATGCGCAAGCAGCTACTGTTTTTATAGCAACTGCGGCGGTGGCGGACTGGCGACCTGCGCAGGCTGCAGGGCAAAAAATCAAAAAAGACGGAACTGGCGAACCACCGCTATTGGGCTTTGTTGAAAACACCGACATTCTGGCCACACTGGCACAGTCTGAGCGCGCAACCAGCGGCCAGTTGTACTGCGTAGGGTTCGCCGCAGAAAGCCATGACCTGTTAGCCCACGCCACCGCCAAGCGGCAACGCAAAGGCGTACCCTTGCTGGTGGGCAACGTGGGCCCAGACACCTTTGGCCAAGATGACAATGCCTTGTTGCTGGTCGATGCCCATGGAGCACGTGAAATACCGCGCAATACCAAACTAGCGTTGGCTCGCCAACTTGTCGCAGATATTGCGCAGCGCCTTGCCAGAGCACATTCCTAACCTAACCCAATTATGAAAATCGACGTCAAGATCATCGACAGCCGTTTGGCTGATCAGTTTCCCGCCTACGCTACACCGGGTAGTGCAGGGCTGGATTTGCGGGCTTGTCTGGACGCTCCGGTCACCTTGCAGCCCAATGCCTGGCAACTGGTGCCCACCGGCATGGCAATTCACTTGCAAGACCCGGCCTATGCGGCGCTGATATTGCCGCGCTCGGGCTTGGGCCACAAACACGGCATTGTGTTGGGTAACTTGGTGGGCTTGATCGACAGCGACTACCAGGGCCAACTGATGGTGAGCGCTTGGAACCGCAGTTCCACCGCCTTCACCATTGAACCCATGGAGCGTATTGCCCAGCTGGTGATCGTGCCTGTTGTGCAAGCGCAGTTCAATGTGGTGAGCGAGTTTGCCGCCACGTCTGAGCGCGGCACGGGCGGCTATGGTTCTACCGGTAAAAGCTAGTCAGTTAGCTAGTTAGTGCAGGGTGTCGCTGCCCGGCACCTCGGCATGAAACGGCTGGATGCGGAAAAACCCGGTGCCGGTTGACCCACGGCCAATTTCTTCTTCTGTGGCTTCGCGCACCGATTCCACCACCATGCTGATACGAATGGCGATACCCGCCAACGGGTGGTTTCCGTCCAGCACCACGTGTTCTGGGTAGATGTCGGTCACGGTGTATAGCGCGTCCCTGGGCGCATCGGGGTTGCAGCCCTCGGGCAGCGCAGAGCCTTCCATCGTCAGGCCTTCAATCAAATCCTTGGGAAATAGATTGCGCGGCTCCAAGAAAATCAGCCGGTCGTTGAAGTCGCCAAAGGCTTGCTCGGGCTCGATCTGTAATTGAACCTTGGCGCCCACACTATGGCCTTGCAGCGCGTCTTCGATGGGGGGCAATAAATCATGGCCGCCTAGTAAAAACTCGACGGGCTCGTCGAGTACGTCCAGTTCTTCGCCCAAAGTGTCTTTCAGCGTCCAGGTGAGGGCAACGACGCATTGTGGTGTTATTTCCATAGGGCAGAATTGTCCCATGAACATCCAAGAACCTCTGCAACTCCTGGGCGGCCTCTCGCCGCACACCTTCATGCAACGCCATTGGGAGAAAAAGCCGCTTCTGATTCGCCAGGCTATTCCCGGCTTCCAGCCGTTACTCGACCGCACGGAGCTGCTGGACATGGCCGCCATGGACGATGTGGAGTCACGTCTGGTTGTGCAAGCAACTCCGGGCAGTGATAAGCCGTGGCAATTTCGTCATGGGCCATTGGCACGCAAAACGCTGCCACCATTCAAGCAGCCAGGCTGGTCGGTGCTGGTGCAAGGCATGGACTTGCACGACGAGCGCGTGCATGCGCTGATGAACCAGTTTCGATTTGTGCCCGACGCGCGGCTGGATGATTTGATGATTAGCTACGCCACAGACGGCGGCGGCGTAGGCCCCCACTTTGACAGCTACGATGTGTTCTTGTTGCAAGCCCATGGTCGGCGCCGCTGGCGTATTGGCCGCCAGAAAGACATGAGTTTGGTGCCAGATATGCCACTCAAAATTTTGGCAAATTTTGAGCCTGAGCAAGAGTTTGTGCTGGAGCCCGGCGACATGTTGTACCTGCCACCGCGCTACGCCCATGACGGCATTGCTGAGGGCGAATGCATGACCTACTCCATCGGTTTTCGCTCACCTTCCAAGGGCGAAGTTGCGCAAGAAGTTCTGCAGCGTATGGCTGAACAAGCCATGGACGAAGCGGGGGACGCTATCTACCGCGATCCTAAGCAAGACGCAGTGGAACAGAGCGCAGAAATGCCGCAGGCAATGGTGGAATTTGCGCGCGACGCCATGGCTGCAGCGCTAAGCGACCCTTTGGCATTGCCCCGTGCTTTGGGTGAATATTTGACAGAGCCCAAAGCCAATGTGTGGTTCGAAGGTGATGATCACTACGCCCGAGGCGGCGTGCGGCTCGACCGCCGTACACGCATGCTGTTTGACGACAAGCACATATTCATCAATGGCGAGAGCTTTACCGCCTCTGGGCGTGACGCTCGCATCATGCGCACGCTGGCGAATCAGCGTCAATTGAGTGCGATGGAGGCGAAGCCACTCAGCGAAGCCGCCCGGGATTTGCTGGGCGATTGGGTGCAGTCTGGATGGGTACATGCCGACGATTGATTCAGCGCAGCCGCCGCCACTGGCATTGTTGCAAGGTGCATTCTCTGGGCCGGGTCAGTTCACTCAGCTCATTCGTGACGCGCTCGCAGTCGCTGCACAGGAGGGCTGGAGTGAGATGGTGTGGAGCGATCCCGATTTTGAAAGCTGGCCTTTGCGTGAAAAAGCGGTGGCTGACTCGTTGAATGGTTGGGCCCAAAGGGGGCGCAAACTGGTGCTTTTGGCAAGTCGATACGATTCGGTGCAGCGATTTCAGCCCCGTTTTGTTTCTTGGCGCGGCATGTGGGACCACATTGTTGAATGTCGGGTTTGCAAGGGTGTGGATGCCAACGAATTCCCCAGTGCGCTGTGGAGTCCACACTGGGCGATGCAACGGCTAGACCCGGTTCGAACCACGGGTTTTGCGGGTTGTGAACCCCGAAGGAGGCTCTTGCTGCGTGAGGCTTTGGATGAGCTGCGTAGGCAAAGTGGCCCTGGCTTTGCGGCGAGTACCTTGGGTTTGTAGTCTGTGTCTAGGGTTTTCCCGGATGCACTTTGCTAAACATCGTATAATCCAAGGCTCTGGTAAGAAGAGATCGAATGCTTTTTGCTAGGTTTTGGTAGCGTGCTGTCAAGACAATTTCCGGAAATCGTTTCGTTAACTCACTTAGTTTTTAAAAATGAACAAATCTCTCGTTTTGGCAGCCGTGATCGCTGCTGCTGCTTTGGCTGCTTGCGGTAAAAAAG
>JBEGPS010000011.1:0-6233 GCA_041181325.1 Pseudomonadota bacterium | reverse complement strand
GCACGCAACAGCTTTGGTGACGACCGGGTGTTTATCGAAAAGTTTGTCGAAGAGCCTCGCCACATCGAAATCCAGTTGATTGGTGACAGCCAGGGCAATGTGGTGTACCTTAACGAGCGCGAGTGTTCGATCCAGCGCCGCCACCAGAAGGTAATTGAGGAAGCACCCAGCCCCTTCATCAGCGAGGCCACCCGCAAAGCGATGGGTGAGCAGGCGGTGCAGTTGGCCAAAGCGGTGAAATACCAAAGCGCTGGCACGGTGGAGTTTGTGGTCGGCAAAGACCAGAGCTTTTACTTTCTGGAGATGAACACCCGCCTGCAAGTGGAGCACCCGGTCACCGAGGCCATCACCGGCGTTGACCTGGTGGAGCTGATGATTCGTGTGGCAGCTGGCGAGCCATTGCCGCTGACCCAGGCGGATGTGAAGCGCAACGGCTGGGCCATCGAGTGCCGAATCAACGCCGAGGACCCGTTCCGCAACTTTTTGCCCAGCACAGGCCGATTGGTACGTTTTGCGCCGCCCGAGCAAACCATGTGGCAAAGCGATACTGAACACCTGCTAGGAGTGCGGGTCGACACTGGCGTACAAGACGGTGGCGAGATTCCGATGTACTACGACTCGATGATCGCCAAGCTCATCGTGCACGGCACGGACCGCAATGACGCGATTGCCAAGATGCGCGAAGCGCTTAACGGTTTTGTAATCCGTGGCGTGTCGAGCAACATTCCGTTTCAGGCCGCGTTGTTGGCCCACCCTAAATTTGTAAAAGGCGACTTCAATACCGGCTTTATTGCTGAAAATTACTCCCAGGGCTTTTTTGCCGAGGACGTGCCGCATGACGACGCGCACTTCTTGACCGCATTGGCCGCCTTTGTGCGCCGCAAGTCGCGTGAGCGCGCTGCGGGCATCAGCGGGCAATTGCCAGGCTATTCGGTGAACGCCGGCAAAGACTACGTGGTAGTGACACTGGGCGCGGACGGCAAGAACACCTACACACCGGTCCATGTGGACGAATATGTAGGAGAAACAGGCTCCGCCCGTGTCAGCGTGGGCGCAAGCAGCTATGAAATTCGTAGCAACTCACGCCTTAACGACATCGCCATTGACGGCACGGTCAATGGCAAGCCGTTCACCGCCCAAGTGGAGCGCGGCACACTCAAGAACCCTTTAGCGCTGCGCGTACAGCACAACGGTACCCGTATCGACGCACTGGTCATGTCTCCCCGCATGGCCGAGTTGCATGCGCTCATGCCCTTCAAGGCCGCGCCGGACATGAGCCGCTACGTGCTATCACCCATGCCCGGCTTGCTCGTGGATGTGGCGGTGGTGGTGGGCCAAAAAGTGCAGGCCGGCGAGCGTGTGGCTGTGATTGAAGCCATGAAGATGGAAAATGTGCTGTTTGCTCCTGCAGATGGTGTAGTGGGCAAGGTGCTCGCATCCAAGGGCGAAAGCCTGACGGTGGATCAGGCCATCGTTGAATTTGTTTAAGGACTAACGACCATGGCACTACGACCCTTTGCCGTGCTGGGCATCCAGCAAATCGCTATTGGTGGGCCCGACAAAAATCGACTCAAAACCCTGTGGGTGGACATGCTGGGGCTAGAAGTGACTGGCACCTTCAAGAGCGAAAAAGAAAACGTTGACGAGGATATTTGCACCATGGGTGCAGGTCCTTTCAAAGTAGAAGTGGACTTGATGCAGCCGCTGGACCCCGATAAAAAGCCTGCAGTGCACACCACTCCACTCAACCATGTGGGATTGTGGATTGACGATTTGCCTGTGGCAGTAGAGTGGCTAAGCGCCCAGGGTGTGCGCTTTGCACCGGGCGGCATTCGCAAGGGGGCTGCAGGCTTTGACATTTGCTTCTTACACCCCAAGAGCAACGACGAGTTTCCGATAGCTGGCGAAGGCGTTCTGATTGAGTTGGTGCAGGCACCACCCGAAGTGGTGAAGGCGTTTTCGCAGTTAGCCCATCCGGGGCAAAGTCGCTAACGCCTATTTGGCAGCGCGGTTGGCACGCGATCGGGCCAGCGCTGCTTCAATCACTGAGCGCTTCTTATCCAAAATGGCAGGGTCAGTGTGCTGGGAATGGGCAGGTAGGTCTGCCAGCTTGGCCTGGGCCTTTTTTTCTAGCGAAAAAGCACGGTCGTCCGCATGCAGCTTGCGTCGATAGCTACTGAATTCATAGCGAATTTTGGCGTTGGCGGCTAGCTCGTCAGACCAAGCAGACCAACCTGTGGCCCCGCCGCTGGCATTTTCCACCACGATGCAGTCCACGGGGCACACAGGCAGGCACAGCGCACAGCCAGTGCAATGTTCTTCCAGAATGGTGTGCATATGTTTGTTCGCACCCATGATGGCATCGGTAGGGCAGGCCTTGATGCACAGGGTGCAGCCAATGCACCAGTTTTCATCGATGAACATGACCGAGCGGGGCTCTTCTGACCCAAAGTCGGGGTTCAGAGTAGTCACGGGTTTTCGGGTGATACGGGCAATGCGAGCAATGCCTTCAGCCCCACCCGGTGGGCACTGGTTAATCGCCGCAGTGCCTTGTGCTACGGCGAGTGCATAACCCGCGCAGTCTGGGTAGCCGCAGCGAGTGCACTGGGTTTGGGGCAGTGCGTCAAGAATGCGCTGTGCCAGCGTATCCGTGGGCTCTGCCCCTGCCATTATTGCTTCTTGGCTATGCGCTTGGCTGCTACTTTTTTAGTAGCTGCTTTCGCAGGCTGGATGGGCGTCGCAGCCGCTTTAGGCATTGGAGCGGCCACTTTTTTTTCAGCAGGTTGGGTCTCACTGGCGCTGGCGGTTGCTTTGACTGGGGCCTCCACCTTGTCGGTGGCGGCGGCTGTCACAGGCACCTCAGCTTCTGTGGCAGGCAGTGGGACGACTACAACCGGGGCGGTCTGTGCTACTGGTGCAACGGGTGCAACAGTTTGCGCAGGGGTTGGGGCTTGGAGAGGTGCTTCCACTGCTATCGGGGCTTCTAAGACAGGCTGAACTGCAGGCACTGCTTTTGCTAAAGGCGCCACTTTTGCTACTGGCGTTGGTGCCGTTTTTGCAGCTGGCATAACAGCAGTTTTGTTGTGGTGCGACAAGATAAAGTCCTTCACCACCGGGTACACATGGTCACGCCAGCGTCGGCCCGAAAAAATGCCGTAGTGGCCTGCGCCTTTGGCTTCAAAGTGCACTTGCGCTGACTTGGGCACGCCGCTGCAAATATCATGCACGGCTTGGGTTTGGCCAGAGCCAGAAATGTCGTCCAACTCACCTTCGACCGACAGCAGTGCGGTGGTTTTGATGGCCTCGGGGCGAACGCGTTCTACCTTGCCGTTGACTCCTTTGACATCCCAGGTGCCATTGACCAAGCTGAAATCCTGGAACACCACTTTGATGGTCTCCAAGTAATAGTCGGCATCCATGTCCAGCACCGCGTTGTACTCGTCGTAAAACTTGCGGTGGGCTTCGGTGCTGGCATCGTCGCCTTTGATCAGGTCTTTGAAATAGTCGTAATGGCTGGTGGCGTGGTTGCTGGGGTTCATGGCCACAAAACCGGAGTGCTGCAAAAAGCCGGGGTACACACGGCGGCCAGCACCTGGAAAGCTTTGTGGCACGCGGTAAATCACATTGTTTTCAAACCAGCTGTGGGGCTTGTTCATGGCCAGGTTATTCACCGCTGTGGGCGATTTACGGGCATCGATTGGGCCGCCCATCATGGTCATGCTTAGCGGTGTTTTTTCGCCGCGTGCAGCCATCAACGAAACAGCCGCCAAAACTGGCACGGTGGGCTGGCAGACGCTCATCACATGGCAATTGCCGTAGCGCTTTTGCACGTGACGAATGAACTCTTGCACGTAGTTCACATAGTCGTCGAGGTGGAATTCGCCTTCGCTCATGGGTACCAGTCGAGCGTTTTTCCAGTCGGTGATGTAGACCTTATGGTCCTTGAGCATGGTTTTAACGGTATCGCGCAGCAGCGTGGCGTAGTGGCCAGACAAGGGCGCCACGACCAGCACGGCGGGCTGGTCTTTGAGTTTTTGCAGCGTGTTGCCGTCGTCACTGAAGCGCTTGAAACGGCGCAGTTCGCAAAACGGCTTGTCCAGCTCTACCCGCTCGTGGATGGCAACTTCCACCCCATCTACGTCGATGGTGCGCAGGCCGAATTCGGGCTTCACATAGTCTTTGCCAAGGCGGTGCATCAGGTCGTAGCTGGCCGACATGCGCTGGGCAAACGGGCTTTGTCCCATCATCGTGATCGGGTTACCGTACATCTTGGCAGCCGCCAAAGCCAGATCGGAAAACGGCTCCATCAGGGAACGTTGGGTTTCGTAGAGCTGGTACAGCATGGATTGTTGCCTTTAGAAAATGTTGCAGTGCAATATAACAGTAATCAATGACGTAAGGCTGAGCATTTTTCCTAAGTCTGCGCGTAGAAGTAGCCGTTACGGGCAGTCCTAGGAGATGCAAATGCCCAGAATCAACCCTGTACTAGAGGCGTTTGATACAGATCAGACGACGCTGGCGATTGCTGCACAAACGTAGTCGATATTTTTGCTGTTGAGCGCAGCTACGCACATACGGCCAGTGTCGGTGCCATACACACCAAACTCAGAGCGCAGGCGCACCATTTGGTCTTTGGAGAGGCCAGAGTAGCTAAACATACCAATTTGAGTGGTGATGAAGGACATATCTTGCTGCACGCCGGCGGCTTTGAGTCCGTCTACCAGTTTTTGGCGCATGGCCTTGATGCGCACGCGCATTTCGCCCAACTCTTTTTCCCACAGGGCGCGCAACTCGGGGTTGCCCAGCACCGCGGCCACTACAGCGCCGCCATGGATAGGTGGATTGGAGTAGTTGGTGCGAATCACAATTTTTAGTTGCGACAGCACGCGGTCGCATTCTTCTTTGCTCTCACACACCACCGACAGAGCGCCAACGCGCTCGCCATACAGGCTAAAGCTCTTGGAGAAGCTGGTGGAGACAAAGAAGTTCAGCCCAGCAGCCACAAACTTGCCAATGACGGCGCCGTCTTCGGCAATGCCGTAGCCGAAACCTTGGTAGGCCATGTCCAGGAACGGGGTAAGGCCCCGGGCCTTGACCACGGCAATCACCTTGTCCCACTGGGCGGCGCTGATATCGTAGCCGGTGGGGTTGTGGCAGCAGGCGTGCAGCAGCACGATGGTGCCGGGAGCGGCGGCGTTCAGGCTGGCCAGCATGCCTTCGAAGTCCACACCGCGCTTGGCGGCGTCGTAGTAGGCGTAGCTCTCCACCGTGAAGCCAGCGCTGGTAAACAGCGCGCGGTGGTTCTCCCAGCTAGGATCTGAAATCATGACGGTGGCGTTGGGGCTGACTTTCTTCAAAAAGTCGGCGCCGATTTTCAGGCCGCCGGTGCCGCCAATGCCTTGCACGGTGGCTACGCGGCCTGACTTGACCACATCACTGTCAGCGCCGAACACCAAGCCTTTAACAGCCGCGTCGTAGGCGGCAATACCGTCAATGGGCAGGTAGCCACGGGCTGTGGGCTTTTCCATCATGGTTTTTTCGGCGGCTTGCACGCATTGCAGCAAGGGGAGTTTTCCATCATCGCCAAAGTACACGCCCACGCCGAGGTTGACCTTGTTGGGGTTGGTGTCAGCGTTGAATTGTTCGTTCAAACCCAAGATTGGGTCGCGAGGGGCCATTTCGACGGCGGAAAATAGAGACATGAGTGCGTCCTGTGAAGAAGGTCTTGCAAAAAATACGGGGGTTGCGCGAGGCACTTGCCGCGGCACTTGCCTATTTTAACGGGGCATGCGCCGGGTGAGTGTTTGAGCAATGGATACACTGGCCAGCCACCCGAAAACTGCCAATGACTATTTACGTCTGGATAGCCCGCTCATGTCCAAATCCCAACCACTAACAACTGTTTCCTTGGATGATTCTGCCGAGGTGCGTATGGGCACATTTGTCAGCTATCCGGGCTCGCCATTTGAGCTATACCAACCTTATCCGCCAGCGGGTGATCAGCCCGAGGCCATCGACAAACTGGTCGACGGTGTGCTGGACGGTGAAGTGTTTCAAACGCTGCTGGGCGTGACCGGCTCCGGAAAAACCTTCACCATGGCCAACGTGATTGCTCGTTTGGGGCGCCCGGCCATTGTGTTTGCGCCCAACAAAACTTTGGCGGCACAGCTGTACAGCGAATTCCGCGAGTTTTTCCCCAAAAACGCGGTGGAGTATTTCGTCAGCTACTACGA
>JBEGPS010000010.1:0-6419 GCA_041181325.1 Pseudomonadota bacterium | reverse complement strand
ACCAAGCCGACCGCGCGGTTTCCGCTGGACTGGCCATTTTGGAGGAAGTGCGGCAATTCAACAAAGAGCGGCAACGTGCTGGTTTTGCACCGGTGCAGGTGCGCATAGGGATTGAAAGCGGACGGGCGCTGGTGGGCGATTTAGGAACCGACTTCAGGAGCACCTACACCGCGGTGGGAGACTGTATTAATTTCGCCTCGCGCCTAGAGTCTGCTGCGCGGGACCTGCCGACCCAACTGGTGATCGGTGCGGCCGCCAATGCTTTAATCAAGCAACACACCACGCTGTCGTTGGGCACGATCACACTGCGCGGAACGCAAACCACCATAGAGATCTTCACCGTTCAGTCGCCCTAAACAGCGCGCTCTTTCAGGGCTGCAGCACTTGGTTAATGCTACGCACGGCTTCGACATCGGCAGCACCGACCAGCGCCAACAGGCGAATCTTGGAGATGAGGTAGATGTAGCGTGCCTGCGCAAGATCGCGCAGCACCACCGAGCGCTTCTGTTCGGCGTTCAAAACATCCACCACCGTGCGGCTACCAGCCTGAAAAGACTTGCTGCTAGACAACACCAATTGATCGGCGGAAATCAGGGCTTGCTCCAAGGCGCTGATTTTGGGAATGTTTTCCGCCAGACTCCGAAACTCTTTGTGGACGCGCAAACCCAGATCACGGCGACCGGCTTCGAGCAACTGCTCAGCACGGTCTCGGGCTGCCAGCGCTTGACGAACACTTGAAGTGACGGCACCCCCGGCAAACAGCGGAACAGTGAGCTGCAGGCCGACGCTGGCGTTGTTGTAACGGTTTTGGGTATTGGTAATATTTTCGCTCTGGCTGCGTGAGAGTTGCGCGATGGCGTCCAGCGTAGGGTAGTGGCCGGACTGGTTTTTGTTGACTTCGAGCCGGGCAACCTCGACCAGCGCTTTGAGAGACTTTATTTGCGGGCTGTTTTGCTCAGCGCGGGTGATCCAATCTAGTAGGTTGTTGGGCTGCGGGCTCAGCAGCTGCAACTTGCTGATATTTAGCGTGGACAGTTGGTCAATCGGTTGACCTACCAAAAGCTCCAACTGGCGCAGTGTGTAGACCATGTTTTGACGCGCCTCAATCTCTTCGGCAGCGTTCAAGTCCAGCTGGGCCTGCGCCGCATCAATGTCCGTGCGGGTGCCAGATCCGCCCGCAAATGACTTGCGGGCGACATCCAGCTGCGTGGTGTAAGCCTTACGCTGGGCCAACACCAAGTTGAGTTGCTCGTGCGTCAGCATCGCTTCAAAATAAGCGCCCACGACGCGTACCACAAGGGATTGCTCTTCTTGGTTCAGCACGGCATTGGCATCGTCAACCCGGGCGCCGGCTTGCTGGTATTGGGCTTTCAGGAAGGGACGATACAGGGGCTGGCGCAGCGTCAGGGTCTGGCTTTGGCTCGGGTAGTCTGTTTTTGTGGTCTGTTCAACGCCCAAAAAGTTAGGCGTGGTGCTGGTCAAGTTGTTTTGGTTGTAGCCCACGCTGGCCGAGATATTGGGCAACAACTGGGCGAGCGCCTGCGGCAGGTTCTCGCGACCAGCTTGGGCGGTAGCTCGGGCAGCCAAAATGGTGGCATCTTGCAATTTTGCGGTCTCGTAGGCCTTTAATAAGTCCATTGACAGCACAGCTGTCGAACACGACAGCAACAGGCCACTCAATACCAACTTCTTGAAGGGTGCACTGGAGACGACTGGGTTCAAACGGCGTGTCATGCGCTCACTCCTCTTTCATCGATGCGGCAAACCGCTTGGTCAACGGGCTCAACAAGTAGGTCAGCACGGAGCGTTCGCCGGTCAAGAAAATCACCTCGACCGGCATGCCGGGTTGCAGCTGACGCTTGCCCAGTTGCATGTAGCCTTTGGCTGTCACGCCGACGCGGGCCAAGTAGTATGCGACGCCGTTTTGCGGGTCTGTCAGCAAATCGCCGGAGACTGAGACGACCTTGCCGTCCACCACCAATTGAGGTGTGTGGGCAAACGACGAGAAACGGACGTCAACCGCCAGGTCGGCTTTGACGCGGTCAATCAGGTGAGGGGCTACGCGGACTTCGACCAGCAAGGTCTGAGCTTCGGGCACGATGTCCATTAACTTTTGCCCAGGACTGATAACGCTGCCGACGGTCTGAATGGCCAGACCCACGACCTGACCAGCGGCCGGCGACTTGATCTCGGTGCGAGCTAAATCTTCTTTAGAGGCGGTGTAGCGTTCAGCATCACCCTGCACTTCACGCGCGACATCAGTGAGTTGTGAATCGACTTCTTTGCGGTATTCCTGCTGACGCACGATGGCGCGTTGGCGCAGCTCTGCCACAGCACGGGAGGCGCGAATGGTGTTGCCCTGCAACTCGGCAATGCCTGAACTGATCTCTGCGGTCATGCGCTCGAGTTCGAGTTGACGGTTCCGCGGGACATAGCCTTCTTTGACCAAGCCGCGCGTGTTGGTCAGCTCTTCATCCAGAAGAGCTTGCTGATTTTTTCGATTTGCCAGCATGGATTCGTAGGATTGAATCAGGCCTAGCTGACCTTGGATCGACTCTTCATTGGACTGCAAGTCAGCCCGCAGGGACGCCCGGCGCGAGGCCATGAGTTGCTCTTGCGTCATGACCACCTGACGAATCTGCGGGTCCTTGATGGATGCCTGCACATCAGGGTGAAAAACGATATTGGTGCCCCCTCGCTGCTCGGTCAGTAAACGCCCTTCCATGGCCCGCAGACCCAGATAGCGTTGGCGAATGCCTTCAAAGTTGGCGCGGGCAACGGCTTTATCCAAACGAAACAGCACCTGCCCTTCAGTGACGATCGAACCCTCCCCCACCAGCACTTCCTTGACCAATCCCCCAGACAGGTGCTGAACACTTTTGCGCTTGGTATCGATAGTAATCATGCCTTGCCCGGGCACGCCTTCTTCCAGGGGAGCCAGACTAGCCCACAGTAAAAATCCCCCGAAACCCAGGCCCAACGCCCACAGGCCAATGAGTGCTGCACTGCCAGTGCGCACCGTGATGTGCTGGTCGGCGCCAGCAGCATAGGTCGCATCGGAAATGGTGTTCGCATCGAGCGACTTGTTAGAGAGACGTTTGATATCTAGTTTGGTCATGACACACTCGGTAAAAAATAGGGATGAAAGTTAAGCTGGCAGGGCCGACTGGCCGGGGGCTGGACTTGTCGGGGGCTGAAGCGCCGCTTGCAATGCCGCGAGAACGGCATCACGCGGCCCATCGGCCTGAACTTGACCATTGCGCAGCATCAAAATACGCTCTGCCACTGCCACAGCACCTGGACGATGGGTGATCAAAAACACGGTCGTACCTTTGGCTTTGAGCAGTTGAACGGTTTTGAGTAGCGCAGCTTCACCGGCGTCATCGAGGTTGGCATTGGGCTCGTCAAGCACGATGAACACGGGGTTGCCGTAGATCGCACGGGCCAATCCAATGCGCTGGCGCTGGCCGCCAGACAGCATGTTGCCAGCCTCGCCAACCGAGGTGTCGTAGCCTTTGGGGAAGCGCAGAATCATCTCGTGCAAGCCGGCGTTTTGGGCGGCCTCAATCACCAACTCAGGGTCAACGTCACCAAAGCGAGCAATGTTTTCTGCAATCGTGCCTTCTAGTAACTCGACGTCTTGCGGCAGATAACCCAAGTAGGGGCCTAACTCAATACGGTTCCAGCCTGCAATCGGCGAACCATTCAATACCACTTGACCCGTGACATCGGGCCAGATGCCCACCATCACGCGCGCCAAAGTGGATTTGCCCGAACCCGATGGGCCGAGAACGGCGGTGATGGTGCCAGCTGGCACGCTGAGATTGATGTTCTGCAGAATGGGGGTTTTGCGGCCAGGCGCATCGGCAAAGACGCTCTTTAGGACGATGTCGCCCTTTGGCGGTACGCGCTTGAAATCCGGGTCTCGCGGGGGGAACTCGAGTAGCAAGGTCTCCAGCCGGGCAAAAGCTTCGCGCATACCGATGAACTGGCGCCAGCTACCGACAATCATGTCTATCGGGGCCAGCGCACGACCCATCAAGACATTGGCTGCAATCATGCCGCCGGGCGATAGTTGCCCATCAATCACCAGCAGAGCACCGGCGCCCAAAGCCAACGATTGCTGGGAGTAGCGAAGAAACTTACTGATGGCTGTGATGCGGTGCGTCAAATGCTGCGATGCTCCGGCACGCTCCAGATACGTACGGTGACGGTCTGCCCAGCGAGCCTGCAGGTTGCGGATCATGCCCATGGATTCCAGCACTTCAGCATTTCGCAACTTGCCCTGCAAAAAGCTACCGGCTTCTGCATTGGCTGCATTGGCGGCTTCAGACGGCGCCAAGGTGCGGCGATGGCCAAACCAAGCCAGTGCGGCCTGAATCAAAGCAAACACCACGCCCGCAAAACCCAACCAAGGGTGCAGGAAAAACAGAACGGCCATGTAAATGGGCGTCCAGGGCGCGTCAAAGAAGGCAAAGATGCCGTTGCCCGTGAGGAACTGGCGGATCTGAATCAGGTCGCCGAATGAACGAACTGGGGCGCTGCCGGATTGGCTCAGGCGGGCCTCAAAACTGGCGTTAAACACTTGGGTGCTGAGCTGCTTGTCCAACCGCACGCCCGCGCTGACCAAGACGCGCGAACGCATCCACTCGGCAAAGCCCATCACAGCAAACAGAAACAGGGTTAACAGGGACATAGCCACCAAAGTCAGCTCGCTTTGACTGCTCAACACCCGGTCGTAGACCTGCAACATATACAGCGTGGGAGCAAGCATCAGCACGTTCGCCACCATGCTAAAAATACCGACGATCAGAAACTCACGCCGAAACAGCCACAGGGTGGCGGTGAGTTCGCTGCGCTTGAAAAATTCAGGGGTTTTCATAAGAGTTTAAAAGTAAGTATCAAGCGTTTGCAGGAACCACCACGGCTCCTTGACTAGCCTTGGCAACGGCCTCGGCCAGGGCCTTCAATACCGCGTCGCGGGGGCCGAACATCTGCAGCTGACCGTCGCGCAGCACCAGCATCTTGTCGGCCACACTGAGCACACTGGTGCGATGAGTCATCACAATGAAAGTGCTGCCTTTGGCTTTAAGTTGGGTGATGGCAAGGGCCAAGTCGGCATCGCCCTGTTCGTCCAAGCTTGAATTTGGTTCGTCCAGCACAATAAAGGCTGGATTGCCATAAAACGCACGGGCCAGACCGACGCGCTGGCGTTGGCCGCCCGACAACATGGTGCCTTCGCGACCGACCGGACTGTCATAGCCTTGCGGCAGCGACAGGATGAAGTCATGCAGGCCGATGGCCCGCGCTGCTGCCTCAACCTTGGCCTTGTCAAGTTCGCCAAAGCGCGCAATGTTTTCTGCCATGGAGCCGTCAAACAGTTCGACCCCCTGCGGCAAATAGCCGATATGGGGGCCCAGTTCCAGTTTGTCCCATGTGAATACGTCCACGCCGTCAAGCCGAACTTTGCCATTGATGGCTGGCCACACGCCCACCAACAAACGCGCCAAAGTGGTCTTGCCGGAGGCCGAAGGACCGACCACGGCCAGCACGTCGCCCGACTGCAAACCAAAGCTGATGCCCTTGAGAATGGGTACCGCAATACCGGGCGCACCGGCAACCAACCCATCAACTTGCAGTTGACCCAGCGGCGCTGGCAGTGCCATGCTCGCTGGCCGCAGCGGGACCATCGACAGCATGCTGTCGAGTCGGCTGTAGGCATCACGCACATTCACCACGGTTTGCCACTGCGAGACAATTTGTACCAAGGGTGCCAGCACGCGACCGCCCAAAATGGAGCCAATGATCATGTAAGCCGCACCACCATTGAGCTGGTTGCGCAGCAGCAACCAGGCAGCCAAGCCAAGAAGCATTGAACTGGTGGTGTTTTGGAGAAACTTGGAAACCGCTTGGTAAAAACCTGCATGGTCGGATGCTTGAGCCTGCAGGCCCAAAAATTCTTGTTGCTTGACCATCCAGCGCTTATGGATGTTGCCCAACATCCCCATCGACTCAATCACTTGCGCATTGCGCAGGGTGCCGTCGGCATATTGCTGAGCGGCAATGGCACTGCGGTTGGCGGCCAATAAAGGCGGTTGGGTGCTGCGCTCATTCAACCAGCCGACGAAGGTGACCAACATAGCGGAGACCACAGCTGACCAGCCGAGTACTGGGCTAACGGCAAAAATCAGGATCAGAAAAGTCAGCGCGACCGGCGCCTCCATCAGCGCGGGCACCACAGGAGCAGACAAAAAATCACGCACGGAGCGCAAATCATTCATGGGCTGGGCGCCACCGGGCAGGCGTTTGAGGTTAGCTTCAAAAATGGCGGTGAAAATGCGACCGCTCATGCGCCGGTCAAAGGCCATGGAAGCCTCATGCATGACTTCAGATCGCACCCACTCCAGCACCTCCATCAC
>JBEGPS010000009.1:0-8985 GCA_041181325.1 Pseudomonadota bacterium | reverse complement strand
CGATGTGAATTGCGCATCGGTCAGCCAGTGCTGATCTTGCACCAGGTAACGCTGCATATCGGGCGCAGTAGTAATCGCCCCACCCACGGCCAGAAGAGACAGGGATAAAAAGTGGGTAAGCAAGCCCCACCAATCTGCTTGGGTAAGCGTGATGCTCATGGTGTGGCCCCTTTGGCTGCCAACATGCCAAGCTGGCGGTACGCCCACGCGCAAGCTACTCCTCCCAGCCCCAAAAGTACCCAGGCCAGTGGTATGCGCAAAATCCCAATTGCTATAAAAGTAGTAGCTGCCAGCGCAAGGCAGACGGTGGCTCCCATGCAGTTTGACTTCAAAGCCGGTGTCAACTTCAGCCCCGTGGCGGTGATAAGTCCGGCTGCTACTGCACCCATACCGCGCAACGCGCCTTGTACCTGGGGTAGGTCAGATACACCCGCAAACAAGGCCGCAATAGCCAACACGACCAGCAGCGGAAAGCACAACATGCCGGCCAGTGCGACCAGTGCACCCCGGGTGCCAAAGTAGCGGTCGCCTAGCATGAGCGAGAGGTTGACTACATTGGGACCTGGCAAAATTTGGGCCACAGCCCAGTCTTCGACGAATTCTTCGAGCGTGAGCCATTTTTTTTTATCAACCAAGTCACGCTGAACAATGGCTAGCACCCCACCAAATCCCTGAAGTGCCAGCCACGAAAATGACCAAAACAAGGCACTTGGCGAAGCAGGGCGAGGGCGTGGGTGGGCTGTAGTCAGTGAGTCCATGGGTTTAGCAGCGGCATAGGGCTTGAAAAATAATCATGGAAGTAGCGTAACCCATATGGGGGGGTACTTCGCCCACATCAGCCGCTCCAAGCGGCTTGGTGGAAAATAGATTCGATGAAGGAAACTGAAATGAAAATTGATTTTGTGTCCGATGTGTCGTGCCCTTGGTGCGCTGTGGGCTTGGCATCGTTGCAAACTGCGCTAAAACGCCTAGACGGCGTTGTGCAAGCCGAGCTGACTTTTCAGCCATTTGAGCTTAACCCGCACATGGTTGCTGAGGGCGAGGACACCACCGAGCATTTGGCCAAGAAATATGGCTCAACCCCCGAGCAAGCCGCTGCTGCTCGCGAGAACATTCGTAGCCGGGGTGCGGAACTGGGTTTTACTTTTAATCTGGACAAGCGCAGCCGGATTTACAACACCTTTGATGCACACCGTTTGTTGCATTGGGCCCATCTGCAGACAACCTCCCAAATGGCATTAAAGCAAGCGCTGCTCGCAGCCTATTTCACCAACGGAGAAAACCCTAGCGACCACGCTCTGCTGTTGCGGGTTGTCGGCGAAGTGGGGCTAGACGTAGCCCGCGCCAAAGCCATTTTGGAAAGCAACGAATACGCGGCTGAGGTGCGGGAGCAAGAGCACTTTTATACCAGCCAAGGTATTCACTCGGTGCCCGCAGTCATCATCAACGACCGGCATTTAATATCTGGCGGGCAACCCCCCGAGGTGTTTGAACGAGCCTTGCGGCAAATTGCAGCGGCACAGGCTACATAAAAGTATGTCGAAATCTGCCCCCAACCGTCGCCAATTACTGCTTGCTTCGGTTGGCGCGGCAGGCAATTTGTGGTTGCCACGCAGCGCGTGGAGCCAGATGCACGTTACCCATTACCCGTTTGCCTTAGGGGTAGCCAGCGGCTCCCCCACCCATGAAGGCTTGGTGCTGTGGACCCGCTTAACAGGTGATGGTGGAGAGGGAGATGCAATTGCAAAGCCTGAAGTGACTGTGCATTGGGATGTGGCCTACGACGAACAGTTCAAGCGCTTGGCCCGCAGCGGGCAAGCCACCGCCCATGCAGCATTGGCGCACAGCGTGCACGTAGAGCTATCGGGTTTGGAGCCCGATCGCTGGTATTTTTATCGCTTTAAAGTGGGCTCAGCCACAAGTCCGGTGGGGCGTACACGCACTTTCCCTGCACCCGGCGCGGTAGTACAGCGGCTGAAGTTGGCCTATGCGTCGTGCCAACACTGGGAGCACGGTTACTACAGCGCTTACCGTCACATGCTGGCCGAAGACCTGGACGTAGTGATGTTTTTGGGCGACTACATCTATGAATACCGCGGCAGCAACAAAGGTGTGCGCAAAGTGCCAGGGGGTAATGCGATTACGCTGGATGACTACCGACAGCGCTACGCACTTTATAAAAGTGATCCGGATTTGCAGCGCATGCATGCCGCCTGCCCGTGGTTAATGACCTGGGACGATCACGAGGTACAGAACGACTACGCCGGGCAAACGCCGGGTGACTTCGCCGCACGCCGTGCTGCCGCTTACCAAGCCTATTACGAGCACATGCCACTGCGCTCCAACGTGCTTACGCGGGCGCTCAAGGGGTTGGCGCAGGGGGCCGAAATGCGCGTTTACGACCGTGTGTTTTACGGCAATTTGGCCACGCTGTATTTGCTTGACGATCGGCAATACCGTGATCAGCAGGTTTGTACCAAGGGTGACGCGTTGGGCTCCAGCACGGTGAACCCAGAAAAATGTGCCACTTGGAACGACCCACAGCGCACCTTGTTAGGAGCTGCGCAAGAGGTTTGGTTAGACCAGTCGTTTGCCAGCAGCAAAGCGCAATGGAATGTGCTTGGTCAGCAAACCGTGTTTGGTCAGCGCGATTTCAAGTCCGGCTCCGGTCAGTCATTCGGCAACGATGGCTGGGATGGTTATGCCGCCGCCCGCTCGCGGTTGACGTGGGGTTTGCAACAGCACCACGTGGCAAACCCGGTGATATTGGGGGGCGATGTGCACGCCAACTGGGTAGGGCACATTAAGGCCAATTATTCAAACCCTGAAAGTGAGTCTATTGGCGTCGAATTTTGCGGCACCAGCATCACATCGCATGGTGGCAGCAATGATCGGCTGCCCCAGGTGCTTGCTAAAAACCCGCATTTTGTATTTGCCGACCGCGAACGCCGTGGCTATGGCGTGGCAGAGTTCAGCCCCCACCAATTGCTGACTACATTGCGGGCTGTGAGCGACGTCACGCAGTCAGACTCCGGGGTCGAAACCTTGGCCCAGTTCGCGGTTCAGTCGGGAACTTCGGTTTTAGCGCGGCTAAAGTAGGGCGTCAGGCTTGCAGCACCTCCAGCAAGCGATCAAGTCCGCCGCTGTTAATGGCCACATGGGCCTTCTCCCGAACAGCAGGTTTGGCGTGGTAGGCCACCGACAGGCCCGCAACCCCCATCATGGGCAAGTCGTTGGCACCATCGCCCATGGCAATGCACTGTGCAGGGGCAATGCCCATGAGGGTGGCAACTTCTAACAGCGTGCGGCGC
Organism: Pseudomonadota bacterium; assembly: GCA_041181325.1. Taxonomy (GTDB): domain Bacteria; phylum Pseudomonadota; class Gammaproteobacteria; order Burkholderiales; family Burkholderiaceae_C; genus Allorhodoferax. The sequence continues at coordinate 5,674 of JBEGPS010000009.1, read as the reverse complement.
TTCTCAGCACCGTCACAAATGTCGCCCCAAGGCTGGTCCACCATGCGCCCGGTGAGGGTGCCGCCCGACCCGGTAGAGGCGATTAATCCTGGGCCGCTTTCCACTTCCAGCACATTGGAGCGGGCAAAGTCGATGCCCAGGCGATCGCGGATGCGGTCGGTAAAAAACGTGAAACCACCCGACACCAGCAACACCTTGAGCCCCGCTTTTTTGCAGGCTGCTACCAGCTCTGCGGCACCTGGGTTGAGCTGCAGCCGTTGGGTGTACACCTTTTCCATATGCGCCACAGTTACGCCTTTGAGCAATGCGACGCGCGCGCGCAGGCTGGCCTTGTAGTCGGTAATTTCGCCCCGCATGGCGGCTTCGGTAATGGCCGCCACCTCGGCCTTGCGGCCCGCAGCGTCGGCAATTTCATCTACACACTCGATGTTGATGAGGGTGGAGTCCATGTCAAACGCGATGAGTTTGTAGTCGCTAAGTTTCAGGGCAGTAGGCAGGTTTTGGACGACTAGGCCGGGAGATATTTCTTGGATTGGCATAAGGGTAGTTGCTATAAAATTAGTAGCTGCTTACGCAGGTTCTATAAGTGCTGGAGCCAGTTTTCGACCTGAAGACCGGGTACGCGGGCGAACTCTGCGTCGGCGGAGACCAAGGTGGCTCCCAGTGTCAGTGCATGGGCGGCTATGAGCGTGTCGTTGGGGCCTATGGGGGTGCCATTTTCCTCAAGCACCGCACGCAGTTGTGCGTAGCGTGGAACAACGTCAATGTCCAAAGACAACACTTCCACGCCCGTCAGAATGCGGTCCAGAGCGGCGCTGAGTCTGAGGTTGGGTCTGCGTTGCAGGCCGAATTGCAACTCGTACAAAACGACGGTACTCGTAACCACGCCTTGGGTTAAGTCCATGGCTGCTACTGCCGCAAATTTTTGCGTTGCACGCCCGGCGGGTTCGCGCATCATGTGCGAGATGATGTTGGTGTCCAAGAGGTAAATGCGGGGCTCACTCATTTGCCGCCATCACCAAAGTCAATGTCATCGAGGGGGAGCAGTCCCGCGTCTACATCGGGGAACTCTTCGGTGATGGGTTCCCAGTCTTTCATGCTCTCCAATGCGGCCAGCAATGCAGCCGCAGTGCCTTTCTTGGGCCGGTCTGGCACCAGCTCCAAAATCAACCGGTTGCCTTCGCGATGCATCAGCGCCTGGGTGCCGGGCAGCTCGAACTCTTTGGGGATGCGCACCGCCTGGTTGGCACCATTTCTGAAGAGTTTTACGGCTCTAGCCCCCGTGTCTATTGCGTAAGGCGCTATAGATTCGCTAGCAATATAAAGTTGTGTGGGGTGGGGCGTGACCATGACTCACCTCTTTGAAAAGTCGGTGGTTACTTTAGCATATGCCAAGGCATATGTCATGTCGGCGAGGTGGTTTCCATCACCGGCTGCCCCAAATTTTTCAAAATATCCCGCACCATCTGGGTCCGGTCTTTAACCTCGGGCAACTCGCGTTCAATGCGCAGCTTCTCGTTACCCGCCAGCTTGATGTGCTTGTTCTTTTGTATCAGCTGGATCACCTTCATCTGGTCAATCGGTGGGTCTTTTTTGAACGTAATCATGATCACACCCGGCGCAGCATCCACTTTGACCACGCCGTAAGGGCGGGCGATCACGCGCAGACGGTGCACGTCGATCAGCGTTTGGGCTTGGGCGGGTAGCTTGCCGAAGCGGTCCACAATTTCTTCGAGCAGCGCGTCCACCTGGTCGGTGTTTTTGGCCGTGGCCAGCTTTTTGTAAAAACTCAGGCGCAAATGCACATCACCGCAGTAGTCGTCGGGCAGCAGGGCGGGGGCGTGCAGGTTGATCTCAGTGGTGACGTTCAGTGGGTTCAGCAGGTCAGGCTCAATGCCGGCCTTCAGGCAGCGCACCGCCTCAGATAGCATTTCGTTGTACAGCTGAAAACCCACTTCCAGCATGTTGCCGCTCTGGTTTTCGCCCAGCACTTCGCCCGCTCCGCGAATCTCCAGGTCGTGCATGGCCAAATAAAAGCCACTGCCCAGTTCTTCCATGGCCTGAATGGCGTCCAGCCTCTGCTGGGCGTGTTTGGTCAGGCCTTCAATATCGGGCACCATCAAATACGCATAGGCTTGGTGGTGGCTGCGGCCCACGCGGCCGCGCAGTTGGTGCAGCTGGGCCAGGCCGAACTTGTCGGCGCGGCTCATCACAATCGTATTAGCCGTGGGCACGTCGATGCCGGTTTCGATAATCGTAGAGCACAGCAACAGGTTGTAGCGCTGTGCCACAAAGTCGCGCATCACGCTTTCTAGCTGGCGTTCAGGCATCTGGCCGTGGGCCACGGCAATGCGGGCTTCGGGCAGCAGTTCTTCGAGCTTCTGGCGGCGGTTCTCGATCGTTTCCACTTCGTTGTGCAGAAAGTAGACCTGCCCGCCACGCTTCAACTCGCGCAAAACGGCTTCGCGGATTACGCCGTTGCCTTCACTGCGCACAAAGGTTTTGATGGCCAGACGGCGCTGCGGCGCGGTGGCAATTACGCTCAGGTCGCACAGGCCCTCCAACGCCATGCCCAGCGTGCGGGGAATGGGCGTGGCGGTGAGGGTGAGCACATCCACCTCGGCGCGCAACGCCTTCATTTGCTCTTTGTGGCGCACGCCAAAGCGGTGTTCCTCGTCGATGATCAACAAGCCGAGGTTTTTAAAGTGCGTGTCTTGGCTCAGCAGCTTGTGGGTACCCACCACGATGTCGATGGTGCCATCGGCCACACCTTTCAGGGCCGCGGTGATTTCTTTGCTGCTTCTGAAGCGGCTCATCTCCGCCACTTTGACTGGCCACTTGCTGAAGCGGTCTACCAGCGTTTGGTAGTGCTGCTCGGCCAGCAAGGTGGTAGGAGCCAAAAACGCCACTTGTTTGCCGCCGGTAATAGCAATAAACGCAGCGCGCAGAGCCACCTCGGTTTTGCCAAAGCCCACGTCGCCACAAATCAGCCGGTCCATGGGGCGCGGGCTGATCATGTCCTGAATCACGCAGTGAATAGCGGCCTTTTGGTCGGCGGTTTCTTCAAAGCCAAAGTCGTTGGCAAAGGTTTCGTAGTCGGTCGCGCTGTAGCGGAAGGCATGACCTTCGCGCGCTGCGCGGCGGGCGTAAATGTTGAGTAGCTCGGCTGCGCTGTCGCGCACCTGTTCGGCGGCGCGGCGCTTGGCTTTTTCCCACTGGCCGCTGCCCAGACGGTGCAGGGGGGCTTCATCAGCGCTCACGCCGGTATAGCGGCTGATCAGCTGCAGTTGGCTTACCGGCACATACAGCGTGGCTTTGTCGGCATATTCGAGGTGCAAAAACTCTTGCAGCTCGGGCTCGCCTTGGGCATTTTTGTTGCCCATGTCCATGTTGATCAGGCCCCGGTAGCGGCCAATGCCATGGGCGCTGTGCACCACGGGGTCGCCCACCTTGAGCTCGCTCAGGTCTTTGATCAGCGCCTCTACGTCGCTGACCTGCTCCTGCTTTTTGCGGCGGCGCGTGGTGGGGCCTGCGGCGAACAGCTCGGTCTCGGTAATCAGGTCAATGCCGGCTTCCAGCCAGGCAAAGCCGGTGGTCAGGGCGGAAGTGGCAATGCCCCATTTCTCGTTGCTGGTCTGAAATTCCAGCAGTGACTCAAACGCGGGCGGGTTGATTTGCGAGGCGCGCAAAAAGTCCAGCAAGCTTTCGCGCCGGCCATCGCTCTCAGCCAGTACCAGCATGCGCTGCTGGGTGTTGGCGGCGTGGCTGCGCAGTTTGTACAGCGGGTCTTCGGTGCCGCGCGCGGCGGACAAATTGGGCAGGGCGTCGAACTCGGGGTAGGGCGATGGCTCGCTCTCCGTTTGCCCATCTACTGGCTCAAGGCGCACGGCAGCGGCTTTGATCGCCAGCTGCGGGTAGCCATTGGCCAGCGCATAAAACTGTTCGGTGCCCAAAAACAGGCTCTCGGGCGGCAGCGCAGGGCGGTCTGGGTCGCCTTGTACCAGGCGGTAGCGGTCTTTGGTGTCTTGCCAAAAGCGCTGGAATGCAGGCTCCAAGTCGCCATGCAGCACCACCGTGGCGTCCGTGCCAAGGTAGTCAAACACGGTGGCGGTTTCTTCAAAAAACAGCGGCAGGTAGTACTCAATACCTGCTGTTGCGACGCCGTTACCGATGTCTTTGTAAATCCGGCTCTTGGTGGGGTCGCCGTCCAGCAGTTCGCGCCAACGGCTGCGAAAGCGGGCCCGGGCATCGTCGTCCATGGGAAATTCGCGGCCCGGCAGCAGCCGGATTTCGGGCACTGGGTACAGGCTGCGCTGGCTGTCGGGGTCAAACGTGCGAATGCTGTCGATCTCGTCGTCAAACAAATCCACCCGAAACGGCACCAGGCTGCCCATGGGGAACAGGTCAATCAGCCCGCCGCGCACCGCGTATTCGCCCGGGCTGACCACCTGCGTCACATGGCTATAGCCCGCCAGTGTGAGCTGGCTTTTGAGTTTGGCCTCATCGAGCTTTTGCTTGACCTTGAACTGGAAGGTGTAGCCCGCCAAAAAGCTGGGCGGGGCCAAGCGGTACAGCGCCGTGGTGGCAGGCACAATGATTACGTCCGCGCCGGTGTCTTTGTCGCGCTGCGAAATGCGCCACAGCGCGGCCAGCCGCTCGCTGATCAGGTCCTGGTGCGGCGAAAACGTGTCGTAAGGCAGGGTTTCCCAGTCTGGGAACAAGGCGCAACGCAGGTCGGGCGCAAAAAACGCTATTTCTTCCAGCAGCCGCTGTGCATCGGCGGCGTTGGACGTGATGATGGCCAGCGGCTTGCCACCGGCTTTGTCTCGCTCCCCCAGGCGCGCCAACAGCAGGGCGTCGGCAGAACCCGTAGGGCGGGGCAGGGTGTAGCGTTTGCCACTGTGTAGTTTGGGTAAATCCATGAGTGCAGCAATTTTATGCGGCTGTGCAAACACGCTGCAGGCGGTGGTGCTCTGGTGAAATTAGAATCAAAAGTGAACATGCAGACCCATCCCCATCCACCCACTTTCGCCGCCGCTCGCCTGTGGGCGCTTATTCCCTGTGCTGGCAACGGCTCACGCTCCGGGGCAGACGGCCCCAAACAGTACCAAAACGTCGCGGGCCAACCCATGGTGATGCACACCCTGGCTGCATTTTTGGGTGTGCAGCGGTTGGCAGGCGTGCAGGTGGTGGTGTCGCCCGGTGATGGCTTTTTTGAATCCACTCACCGTCTTGCAGATGCTACAGTTTTAATAGCTGCTGGTGGAGGGCCGACGAGGGCTAGCAGCGTTTTTAATGGTTTACATGTCTTGCTGGAGCAGGGCGCTGGCCCGAATGACTGGGTGCTGGTGCACGACGCAGCGCGCTGTCTGATTACCACCGCACACATCAATACGCTGATTGACGCCTGTGAGGCTGACGACGTGGGCGGTTTGCTGGCTCTGAAATTGCCCGACACCCTTAAAAGTGAACGCAATGGCCGGGTGCAAACTACCGTAGACCGGGCCGACAAATGGTTGGCGCAAACCCCGCAGATGTTTCGCATTGGTGCCTTGATGCACGCGCTGCAGGCAGCGGGCGATGCGGTCACTGACGAATCCAGCGCCATGGAATTCATGGGTTTGCACCCCTTGTTGGTGGAGGGCAGCGCCCAAAACTTCAAGGTCACCTATCC
>JBEGPS010000008.1:0-12971 GCA_041181325.1 Pseudomonadota bacterium | reverse complement strand
GTGGGCGGCGATGCCGTCACCTGCATCTCGGGTATGGTTGCGCTCCCATGACCGAACCTACATTCCCCAACGCCATTACGCCACCCAAGCCGGTTGCCAAATTTGCCACCGGCTCGCTGATGCGTCACATTGTGGTGATGGCGGGCACCGGGGCCATCGGGCTGGTGGCCATTTTTGCGGTGGACCTGATCAACCTGCTCTACATCTCCATGCTGGGCGAGCAGGCCATTGCCGCCGCAGTGGGGTTTGCGGGGGTGATTGGCTTCTTTCACATGTCGGTGTTTATCGGGCTGCTGATTGCCATTACCGCACTGGTTTCGCGCACTATAGGGGCGCAACGCATGGATGATGCACGGGGCTTAGGCACTTCCAGCGTGGTGCTGGTTGGCGGCATTGCAACGGCAATGATGCTTGCGACCTACCTCTTTCTGGAGCCGCTGCTAATAATGCTGGGCGCAGAAGGCCGGGTGCTGGAACTGGCACTGAGCTTTATGCGCATCAGCCTGCCATCTACGGTGCTGCTGGGCATTGGCATGGCCACATCAGCACTACTGCGCTCGGTGGGCGATGCACGGCGCGCCATGCTGGTCACGCTGATTCCAGCGGTGGTGACCGCGGTGCTAGACCCGCTGCTGATCTTTGCCATGGGCCTGGGGCTGCAAGGGGCCGCCATCGTGGTGGTGATTGCGCGCACGGTGCTGATGGGTGTGGGGCTGCACGGCGCATGGCGCGTGCACAAGCTGATGGCACCGTTTGAATCCAGCCGCCTAGGCAGTGATGCGCGCAGGTTGATGCCCATTGCCGGCCCCGCCGTGCTGACCAATGTCGCCACGCCAGTGGGCGCTGCGTTTGTGACACACAGTGTGGCGCAGTTCGGCGCGTCTGCCGTTGCGGGTCAGGCCACTATAGACCGACTGACGCCGGTGGCGTTCGGCATCATCTATTCCCTGAGCGGTGCCGTAGGCCCGGTGCTGGCGCAAAACCTGGGGGCCAAACAATTTGACCGTGTGCGCGAGGGCCTGCGCGCCAGTCTGTGGTTCATGTTCACATCGGTGGGCGGCGCTTGGCTTTTACTGGCATTGCTGCAAGGGCCGCTGATTTCTGCCTTTTCGCTCACGGGTGACGGGGCCCTTATGGTGCATGCGTTTTGCAGTTGGATAGCGGCCAGCTTCTTCTTTATGGGGTCGCTGTTTGTGTCCAACGCCGCATTCAATAACCTGGGCAAACCGCTATGGTCCACCGGCTTTAACTGGGCGCGTGCCACGCTGGGTACCATACCGTTTGCATGGTGGGGCGCGCAGTATGGTCCGGTGCAGGTGCTGGCAGGGCAGGCTGTGGGCGCCGCGATATTTGGCGCGCTGGCGCTACTGTTTGCTTTTCACCTGACCGCCAAACTGGGCCGCACATGACCAACTCCATGACTCCCACCCTGCAACACATCGAAGCTGCGGCCCATGTCGTGTACCGCGAATTTGCGGCCACACCCCAATACCGCTGGGCCCTGCTGTCTGAAAAACTGGGCACCACTTGCTGGGTCAAGCATGAGAACCACACGCCGGTGGGCGCGTTCAAAATTCGCGGCGGGCTCAACTATTTTGCGCAACTGGCGCAGCGCGGCGCACTCCCCGCGGAGGTGATCAGCGCCACACGGGGCAACCACGGCCAAAGCATCGGCTGGGCCGCCCGTGCACACAGCGTGAAGTGCAGCATCGTGGTGCCGTTGGGCAATTCGCTGGAGAAGAACGCCGCCATGCGCGCCCTGGGTGTGGACCTGATAGAGCACGGCGACGACTTTCAGGAAAGCCGCGAACATGCCATGCGACTGGCGAAAAAGCGCGGTGCACACATGGTGCCCAGCTTTCACACCGACTTGATTCAAGGGGTGGCCACTTATTGGTGGGAACTGTTCAAGGCCGCGCCTGAGATTGACGTGGTGTACGTGCCCATTGGCCAGGGGTCGGGCGCGTGTGCTGCGATTGCAGCCAAACTGGCGCTGGGCCACAAAGCGCGCATTGTCGGCGTGGTGAGCGCCCACGCCACCACCTACGCCGACTCGCTGGCCGCAGGCCACGTGGTGGAAGCGCCGGTAACCACCCAGCTGGCCGACGGAATGGCCTGCCGCGTGGCCGACCCTGAGGCGCTGGCCATGATGCAAGGGCAGATCGACCACATCGTGCAAGTGTCTGACGCCGAAGTAGCCCAGGCTATGCGCGACCTGTTTGCCTGCACCCACAACGTGGCTGAGGGCGCGGGTGCTGCCAGCTTTGCCGCCGCTATGCAAGAGCGCACGCAACTGGCAGGCCAAACCGTGGGCATCACCCTGTGCGGTGGCAATGTGGACAGTAGTGTGTTTGCAAAAGTGCTACAAAATCAATAGCTGCTGTCGCACGTTGTACAGGGGCTGCAGGCCCTATTGGCTTAAATTCTGTGTATGGGAACACTTTATTTGGTACGCCACGGGCAAGCTTCTTTTGGTGCTGCCGACTACGACAACCTGAGCCCACTGGGCTGCCGGCAGAGCCAGCGTTTGGGCGAATACTTTGCGCACAAGGGCTTGCATTTTGAAGCGGTCATCACCGGCACTTTGAGGCGCCACGCGCAAACCTGGAAAGGTATTGCCCAAGGTGCAAGCCTGCGCCACACACCGCTGCTGTGGCCCGGTCTGAACGAGTACGACAGCGAAGCAGTGATCAAAACCATTCACCCCACGCAGCTTGAAAAACCCGACACGCCCGAGCTGTACCGCCACCACTTTCGGCTGCTGCGCGACGGTCTCACGCAATGGATGAACGGCGTAGTCAGCCCCCACGGCATGCCCAACTACAACGCATTTGTGCACGGCGTGAGCAGTGCGCTGGAGCATGTGCGCAAGCACCATACGGGTAATGTGCTACTGGTGAGCAGCGGCGGGCCCATCTCCACCGCCGTGGGCCACATTCTGGGGACATCACCCGAGACCACCATCGAGCTGAACCTGCGCATCCGCAACAGCGCGGTGACTGAGTTCCACTTCACCCCCAAGCGCCACATGCTGGTGACCTACAACACCCTGCCGCACCTGGATGCGCCCGAATACGCAGACTGGGTGACGTTCGCATAGGCCCTAGCGCGCACCACGGGTGTGCGCTCACACATGGCACGCAGCGTGCTTAGGGAGTGCTAGTACAACTAGCCCGAATTTCGCCCGATGCCTACACCCGAACCATTGACTCACCCCGCGCTGGTAGCGTTCGATGCTATCAACGCCGCAGACACCGCCTGGATGATGACCAGCACCGCCCTGGTGTTGCTCATGACGCTGCCCGGCATTGCCCTGTTTTATGGCGGCATGGTGCGGCGTAAAAGCGTTATCAACACCATGGCCAGCGTGGTGGCGATTGCGGCACTGGTGTCGCTGATCTGGTTTGCGGTGGGCTACTCACTGGCCTTTACGCCAGGCAACGGTTTGCTGGGCGGCAGCGATCGGCTATGGTTTGGCGGACTCAGTTACCTCAAAGACGCTGGACTGGTAACCGTGAGCCATATTGCCCCCAATGTGCCGGAGTCGGTGTATGCCATGTTCCAGCTGACGTTTGCCATCATCACCGCCGCGCTGATTGTGGGCGCACTGGTAGAGCGCATGCTGTTCTCGGCCATGCTGTGGTTTGTTGGCATGTGGTCGGTGGTGGTGTATGCGCCGCTGGCCCACTGGGTGTGGGAGCCCGGAGGCTGGCTGGCGCAAATGGGGGTACTGGACTTTGCAGGTGGCTCGGTGGTGCATATCAATGCAGGCGTCACTGGACTGGTGTGCGCCTATGTTTTGGGCCCACGCAAAGGCTATGGGCAAGAGGCGTTTGAGCCTTTCAATTTGGGCCTGACTATGGCCGGTGCAGGCTTGCTGTGGGTGGGCTGGTTCGGGTTTAACGCGGGCTCTGCTGTGGCATCCGACGGACGCGCGGGCTTGGCCATGGCGGTGACCCACATTGCGGCATCGGCAGGTGCCATGAGTTGGATATTTGGTGAATGGGTGGTGCGCGGCAAGCCATCACTTTTGGGACTGTGCTCGGGCTTGGTGGCAGGGTTGGTGGCCATCACGCCAGCAGCCGGTTTTGTCACACCGGCGTCGGCTTTGCTGATTGGCGCGGTAGCCGGGGTGGCTTGCTACTGGGGCGCGACTGGCCTGAAGCGCTGGCTGAATGCCGACGATTCGCTGGACGTGTTTGGTGTGCACGGCATAGGCGGCATTGTGGGATCGTTGCTCACTGGCTTGCTGGCCAGCAACTCGGTCTCGGGTGCGCACGGCAATGTGGGCACCCAGCTCGTTGGTGTGGCGGCCGTGGTGGCTTACAGCGCAGCCATGACCGCCGTGCTGCTGTGGCTGACCAAAGTGATTGTGGGTCTGCGCGTGAGCGATGCCGCCGAGGGCGCCGGTTTGGACATTTCGCAGCACCGCGAGAAAATGGGCCTGTAGAGGAGATGCACCGTGCTAGCCAGTGAAAAACTTGCCATTGCCGCCCACCTGCACGTGCTGTTGCGGCGCAAAGTAGGCCGCGTGACGGATACCGAGTGGATGGCCAGCAACACCGACTACGCCGCCGAGATCATCCGTATTGCCCGCGCCAGTGCGTTGCAAGATGGCCATACCGATTTGGCCGAATGGGCTGAGAAACTGGAGCTCGCCATGAAGGTAGCACCACCGCAAAACCTAGCGCAAAAGATTTTCAGCACCGCGTCACCCGCAGTTTCTACCCCGCCATCCCGCCCCAAAGATCCGGCTGAAGTGGTTCCTGATGGGGGTGGGCTGAGCCGATATATCCGGGGGATTCGGTAATACGAATTGCTGTGAGTTTGCCCGCATAGCGGGACTGCGATTCAATACGCTAACTGCAAATCAGGGGAATTTTAAAATCGCACCAAGCAGTGCCGACGTTACGGTTTCTTTGGGGAAAGCACCGACCAGCTGCAATCCTGACTGCACGGCGAAGGTTCTTGCGACCTCTAGAATCATCCGGTCACCGCTGCTAACCATCGTGAGTTTGCCCCGATAGTTGTGGCGTAGCAAAAAGTTCAGGAATTCCATGCCATCCATGTCGGGCATGAATACGTCGCACACAATCAGGTCTACTCCATTGGCGCTGGCCTTCAACAAGCGACGGGCCTCGCGGCCATCGCCCGCCTCCTGAATGTCGGTCGCGCCCATCTCTTCCAGGAGTTGGCGCAAAAAATCGCGGTAGATCGCATCATCGTCAACCAGCAACACGCGCATAGGGCTTGGGTTTTGCAACATCAGACCGTCTTTCGATAAGTGGAGGTTTCCAGGCAATCCCAGCGTGCTTTTTCTTGTAGCACCGCTGGCAAGATGTCGATAAAGGCACGTACCATGCGGCCTTCAAGGTGTTGATCCACTCCTTGCAGCAAGTTATCGACGACTTGGTCTACTGCCCAGGGTTCTTTATAGGGCCGCCTCATCGTTAGCGCGTCGAACACGTCGGCCACTGCCACGATGCGTGCTGCCTCGGGAATGGCATCCCCCTGCAGTCCGAACGGGTAGCCGCGGCCATCCCAGCGTTCATGGTGGTTTTGGGCAATGATGGCCGCCAACTGGAACACCGGCCCGTTTCCTTTGCCCAGAATGTCACGGCCTATAGTGGTATGGGTTCGCATGGTGGCCCACTCCTCGTCGGTGAGTGGCCCCGGCTTTTTCAGGATGCCATCTGGAATGCCTATCTTGCCCATGTCGTGCATGGGTGCTGCAAGTTCCAGCAATGCTGCATGGTCCGGTGCCCACCCCACGGCACGCGCCAGCAATCGTGAAAATGCGGCCATGCGCCATATGTGGTGGCCGGTGTCGGTGTCGTTGTAATGCCCAGCTTCGCCCAACATGTAGATCGCGGCACGGTAGCTGGCCTCCAGCGCGGTGCTACGCACCAGCGACAGGTGTGACCGCACACGGGCTCGCAGAATGGAGGGGGAAATGGGCTTGGCAATGTAGTCCACCGCGCCGGCTTCAAAGCCTGCCTCTTCGTCCACCACGCCCGAGCGGGATGTAACGAAGATGATGGGCGTGTCTTCTGTCTCCTTGCGTGCCTTGATGGCACGCGCTACCTGCAGGCCATCCATATCAGGCATTTGCACATCTAGCAGCACCAGGGATGGCCGGTGGCGCTCGCATGCCTGAAGGGCCGCAGCACCACTGCGGGCAAACGCCAGCCGATAGTCGTCCTGCAAGACTGCCCGCATAAGCCCGAGATTATTGGGATCATCATCTACGCAAAGAATGGGGCCGTACTGCGTCATCATTTCATGCTCTCAGATCAATTTCAAGACTGTCTATCCACTGACGCACTGCCTCGAAATCGAAGGCATCCAACAATGTCTGCAGTTGCGGCAGGTCCGCACCGGGCATTAACTCCGCCAATGCAGGCATATGTTGCTCGACTTTTGCCGGGTTGTCGGTCAGCACACCAGCCCGCAACTGCGCCAGCAAAGACTCCAGGACTTCTGCCCGTTTGGTGCTATTGCCATGGCCCACAGTTGGTCCGCCACGCAAAGGCTGCGCGTCAGTTACGGTCATTTGTGTCTGCAGATACCCTTCTATACAGACAAACGTAGCTTGCATAACCTGCTGCAACTCTTCCACCCATGCACCCACTTGCTGGGCTGCAATGTTGGACTTCACTGATTCCTCGATGGCTGTAGCGATTGCCATACAGCGTTGCAACGACAGTGCACCCGCTGTGCCACGCAATTTGTGCGTCACGGCTATTAGCTCCTGTGTATGTCCGGCTTGCAGTTGCGCCAACATAGAGGCTGCATCATCACCATGCTCACGCACAAAGGTCCGAAGATGACGAACTAAGTTTTCTGGGCGCCGCCATTTGTGCTGAGCGGCACTTATGTCCAATAGTGGCAAGTCGCTCCAAGGAGCGTAATGCCCCACACCGCTAGCTACAGCGCTTGCTGCAAACACAGACACGGGCACTTCCGATTCGCGTTTATGCACCAACCGCACGATAGCGTCCAGCAATTGATCCACGTCAAAGGGCTTGGGCACAAAGGCGTCCATGCCCCGCTGCAGCGCCGTCTCATGCTGGTCCTTGAGCGCGCCGGCGGTCAGCGCAATCACCGGCAGGTGTTTGAGCATGGGATGGAGTCGGATCTGGCGTGTGGCTTCATAGCCGTCCATCACGGGCATCTGCACATCCATGAGCACAATGTCGTAATGCACCGATCCGCTGGTGAGGCGAATGAGCGCCTCGGCTCCATCGCAGGCCACCTCTACCAGTGCGCCCTCGCCAACAAGAATGTCACGCGCCACGTCGCGGTTAATCTCACTGTCATCCACCACCATCACGCGGACTCCTGCCAAACGCTGCGTCAACGTTTCATCACGATTGCGCGGGATCAGCAGACCGCGATGTGACTTCGCCTCAAGCACCACGTTGAACAGCGCGGAGGCTGTCAGTGGTTTGTTCGCCACAACATCGGCATAGCTGCTCAAGGGATCGTCCACCAATTCGTCTCGATCGTACGATGTCACCATCACCACTGCAGGTATTCGGGCCCCCAGTAACAACGCTGTCAATTGTTCAATGGTTTGCAGACCACTGAGCCCCTGCATGCGCCAATCGACCACCAAAACGTCGTATTGGGGTTGCGACGCACGGCGGTACAGCTCTAGCGCCTGTTCGCCACTCTCCACCGCGTCCACGCTCCAGCCCAAGGAGCGTCCAGCTTCCTGCAACATCAGGCGGGCCGCGTCGTTGTCTTCCACCACGAGCACGCTCTGGTGTGCAAGCTCGGGTGTGGCATTGCGGCTCGGTTCGCTGGTGCCAAATTCCAGCGTAAACGAAAACTCACTGCCGATGCCCGGTTCGCTGTGCACCTGCAGCGCGCCCCCCATGAGCTGCACCAACTGGTTGCTAATGGTCAAGCCCAGGCCCGTGCCACCAAAATTGCGTGTGGTGGAACTGTCCGCCTGCGAGAAGGGCTGAAATATTCGCTCCTGCTTGTCAGCCGCGATGCCCACACCGGTGTCGCGCACAGAAAAATGCAGGCAACGTCGATTCGGATCGGATGCAGGAAGATTTTCAACGGCAAGCACCACTTCGCCGCGGTGGGTGAATTTGACGGCGTTACTGGCCAGATTCAGGAGCACTTGCCCCAGGCGCAAGGGGTCACCCCGCAGATAGTCAGCCGCTGGGGGAACACTTCCCACCACGATTTCAAGATCTTTCTTGCCGACGGCGGCCGACAGAATTCCTGCCAAGTTGTCCAGAATATCCGATAGCCGGAACGGTACCTCTTCAATCTGCAAACGCTGTGCCTCGATTTTGGAGAAGTCCAGAATGTCGTTGATGACGCCCAGCAATATCTTTCCGGAGGAATTAATCCTTCGCGACATGTTTCGCGCCGTCGGGGTGAGGTCCTGCTTTTCCAGCAGATAGGCCAGGCCCAGAATCCCATTCAGAGGCGTACGGATTTCATGGCTCATATTGGCCAGGAACTCCGACTTGGCGGTGTTGGCAAGCACAGCAATCTCCATCGCCTTGCTGAGTTCCATGGAGCGCTGCGCCACTTGCAATTCCAACTGGTAGCGCTCGGAAATATCGACCACTGACGCCAAAGTGAACTTCCCCTCGGGTGTTTCTATCGGGTTGAGCGCGGTTTCGACAAGAACCTCGCTCCCGTCCTTTCGCACGCCATGCATAGTTTGGGCGACACCCCCATCCAGACCCTGGGGTGTGGCTTGGTAGCTTCTCACCACTTTGGGAACCAAGCTGCTGATGGGCTTGCCTAGCATTTCAGATCGTTCATAGCCAAACAGCACCTCAGCTTGACGATTGACCAAGGTAATCCTTCGCGCCTGATCGACCAGCAGCATGGCGTTTGGCGCTGCCTCCACCGCAAGCCGAAATAGCTGCTCATTGCGTTTTTGCGCAGTGACGTCACGCAGCGTCTTGGCAGCTCCAATGATTTGGCCCCTGCTGTCCCGAATCGGCGAAACCGAAACAGAGACGTCTACTTTTTCCCCAAGGCGCGTGCGCCGCACCGTCGAAAAATGCGGCACCAGCTCGCCACGGGATATACGGGCAAAGAAATCCCGGTCCTCTTGTGCCAGTTCCTCCGGCACGATCAATTCAATCAGGTTTCTACCAAGGGCGTCTTTTTCGGCGTATCCGAAAATGGTTTCGGCCGCCTTGTTCCAGCTGCTCACCCGGCCATCCAGGTCGGCACCGATGATGGCGTCGCCCGAGCTTTCAATAATGGCGGCAAGGTGGCTCTGCGCGATGGAGGCTTTTGCATGCTTTTCCCGATTACGCAACACAAAATAGGTCAGCCCCGCAAGCAATGCAAACAACGCTGCTATTCCCATTGCAGCTTGGTGAGGTTCCAATTTGTTATTCGCCAGAAACTGCGGTTTCGCTCGGGTTTCTATCAACCATTCTCGTTCGAAAATGGTTTTTCTCACGGCGCTGGAAATGTAGTTTTCGCCCGGGGTGTTGAAATCTCCGGCACTGTAAATTTGCACCGGTGTATTGGCTTCGGTGACGTCGGTCAGACGCAGTGCCATTTCGGATGAATTCAGGTCGATGCCTTTGAGCACCCCCCCAATCACCAGCGTGTAATAGCACCAGCCGGCACTGGCTTGCGCGCGCTGTTCTGATGTATCCAGCGGCAGCCCTTTGGTATAGACAGGAAGCAGCAGCATGAAAGCAGCGATCGGTTCGTCTGTGGCTCCCACCACACTGACAGGCGCTGTCAACGTTGCTTTTCCCGACTTCATCGCATGATCCGCAGCCAGCCGGCGGTTCGGCTCCGAAGCAATATCCAAGCCGAGCGTGGAGTGGTTGCGGTCCTGCGGCTCAAAGTGTTGAACGACGTAGCGGTCCCCGTCGTGCGGGGCAAACTGCCGCACAGCAAAGTCAGGAACGCCGTCAGCCCGCACTTTTTTTATGAACTCGGCTTCTTGGTTCAACAACACGCGGCGGACAAACCCGACACCCCCTAGGCCCGGCAACTCGCTCTCTAAGTCGCGCCAAAGGGTGTAGGCGGCAACGCTCGCGCTTGTCGTCTGCGTGGTACCACTATCAAAAAATACCCTGCGAACGTTCAGCAGCCCGAAACGGTAATTTTCAAACTTGACAGCAAAGGTTTTTCCGAAATCGTGGACGAAATGGTCAAAGCTGAGCTGACGGTCCCTCGTGTTTTCGGCCTGTTGATACGAGTACCCAATGGCAGCGGCAACGATGCCGAGAGCCAAAACCGCAAGGCCCACAAAGCGGGAGGATCGATCAAGATTAGGTATGTTCATGTAGGCAAGGGATACGGCCCTGTAGGTTGATTTGGGCCGGGCCAGAGTGCAGCAAAGCCCGCCAACCGTGCGTAGAGATGATTCATCTACACAAACAATTTATTTGTATATACAAGTATATTTGCAAATCATAAAACTTGACTGAATTACTAAATCTCTTTTCTTTTGTTGCTTTGGACGTTCACCGCAAGCGTTGGATCAGCCTGGTTTGCTGCCCTGAAAGTCGCGTAGCTTTTCGGTACACGCTTCCATCACGTTATGCAGCGCCAACACCAGCTCGACGCCCAACACCGCAGTTAACCGTTGTTGGGCTGCCAGCCAATGTATGTGCGCTTTTGCCTGCGCCTTCTTGCCACTTGCGGTAAGCGTCACCACACGCACCCTCGCATCTTGCCCTTCAGTTACCGCGACGTAACCGCTTGCCTGCAGCACACGCAGGCTTCGGGTGAGCGTAGAAGCCTCCACGCCAAGACGGTCGGCAAGCTCGCCGCTTGACATGGGACCGCGGTTGAGAACGTGCGTCAACAACGAATACTGTGTGGACTTCATACCGGCGTGGGCGAACTCTGCATCGTACAGACGCGCAATGTAGCGCGCGAGCTGTTTGGTACGAAAAGTCGTGCAATTGTTCGGGTCCGTTAGTGTGCCAACCTTCATTCATACTCCTTCCAATGTTTGAGCACCGCAACTAGAGTATGGCTCACCTGAATCCCGAATTGATCAACCAGCGTGTTGTCGACGGCGGCGTACGTTGTGCCTGTGCCATGTCCACATGCGGTGGCGTAAGGGCCAGCATCATGAAGGTTTCAATATCGCCCGAAGTATCCACTCCGCCACGCCGCCCAAAATATCACCTTTGAAAGATATCTTGCAAATATCATCCAAGGATTGTAATATTCAAATACAACATTAAAGTGATATTTGGCTATGGACTATCTCATTTCAGTTCCTGACCAACTGGCGCCGCAATTGCGCTCTTTGCGGAAAGTCCGTGGCCTGAGCCAAACGGATGTCGCTAACCGTCTGGGCGTGTCTCAGTCGCGTATTGCAGCCATCGAAAGCAACCCAGCCGCAGTCAGCGCCGGTCAACTGCTGGAAATTCTTGCCGTCCTGGGGGCCAACTTGATTTTGCGCGATGCGCAAGCACCAGCACCCGCTGCAGCCCCAGGGAGTGAATGGTGATGCGAGAGCTTGCGGTGTGGATGAACGGAGAACTGGTCGGCACCTGGAGCGTAGGACGCACGGGCAACCACCGTTTTGACTACGCAGCATCATGGCGCGTCTCTCCGCGCAGCAGGCCACTCTCGTTGTCGTTGCCGTTTACCGCAGACAACCGCTTGGCGGGGGATGCTGTCCGCAACTACTTTGACAACCTGCTGCCCGATAGTGAAGGCATTCGCAAACGCATCGCTAGCCGCTTTAAGACCAAAAGCGCCGATGCCTTCGCCCTGCTACAGGCCGTGGGGCGCGATTGCGTGGGTGCGGTGCAGCTACTGCCGCCTGGCCTGGCACCTGACGGGTTTGACCAACTGCGGTTTGAGCCGCTCAGCACTGAGCACATAGAAAACCACCTTGCTGCGCTGGGATCGCAAACGGGGCTAGGGGCCCAGGACGAACCCGAAGACTTTCGTTTGTCCATTGCCGGTGCGCAAGAAAAAACGGCGTTGCTCCAGGTCAAGGGCCAATGGTGTCGCCCTCTGGGCGCAACCCCCACGACGCACATCCTCAAACCGCCGATTGGCGTGACCCCTGGGCGCAATCTGGATCTGCGGTTGTCTGTAGAAAACGAGTGGCTTTGCAATCAAATAGTGAGCGCGGTGGGACTGCCGGTGGCCGATTGCCACATAGAGGCCTTTGGCGCACTGCGGGCCTTGGTGGTGACCCGGTTTGACCGCCGATGGCACCCGGACCACTGGATTACGCGCTTACCGCAAGAAGACTTATGCCAAGCCAAAGGGGTTTACAGCGACCAAAAATATGAACAACAGGGCGGCCCTGGCATCGAAGCCTGTTTGGAAATATTGAGAGGCGGCGACGCCTTTCATGAAGACGGCTGCCACTTCTTATGCGCCCAACTCTTGTTCTGGTTTTTAGCGGCGATCGACGGACACGCCAAAAACTTTTCACTATTTGTGCTGGCCGGAGGTCGCTACCGCATGACGCCCATATATGACGTGCTGTCGGCGTGGCCACTCATGGGTGCGGGGCCCCACGCACTGCAATACAAAAAAGTAAAAATGGCCATGGCGGTGCGCAACAAGACAGCACATTACAAATTGTCGGAAATTCAATACCGTCACTGGGAAGCACTGGCCCAGCGCAGCGGCGTCGATGGAGCTTGGGCCGCAATGCTGGACATGACACGGCGCCTAGACGCTGCCCTGACCGATGTGGCACAGCGGCTTCCTGCTGATTTTCCAACGCAGTTGTCGGACTCCATTTTTCAGGGAACACGCCAGCACCTGGAGCAGTTCAATCGGGGGCACAGTCAGGAAGTTGCCTGAGGAAACCGCCTCCCACACCAAACCAAGCTGCGCCAAAGGCTCTAGCGGCCAAGGCTCCAGCACCACCACCTGCCCCGCCCGCAGTGCCAAACTCGCGTTACCTGCCAGAAGCACATCGTCTCCGGCCAGCCCCTTGTTGTTCAAAGGTGGCAAGCCACTGCGCCGAGGCGCCG
>JBEGPS010000007.1:0-15377 GCA_041181325.1 Pseudomonadota bacterium | reverse complement strand
AGGCCTGGTCGGTCGCCCCGAGTTGCTGGCGGCTGAGAGCGCCGCGTACCACGCCGAGGGAACCTGCACTTTTTACGGCACCGCCAACAGCAACCAAATGTTGTTAGAGGCCATGGGCCTGCATGTGCCCGGCACCGCGTTTATTAACCCCGGAGAAGGCGTGCGCCAAGAGTTGACGCGCGAAGCTGTACGCACCGTGTTGGGTATCACCAAGGCCAAGCGCTTTGCGCCTATAGGCCAGGTGGTGGACGAGCGCTGCATCGTCAACGCCATGGTTGCTTTGCTGGCCACGGGGGGTTCTACCAACCACCTGATTCATTGGGTAGCCGTAGCGCGCTCGGCGGGCATCGTGATTGACTGGAATGACTTCTCGGCTTTGTCCGATGTTGTGCCCTTGCTGACCCGCGTGTACCCCAATGGCAGCGCTGATGTGAACCAGTTCCAGGCCGCTGGCGGCCCAGGTTACGTGATTCGTGAGTTGCTCGATGCGGGCTTTATGCACGCCGATGTGTTGACCGTGCGCAGCGGCGGTTTGTGTGAATACACCGCCATTCCCAGTGCGGCGGCTGATGGTTCGCTGCAGTGGACTAACCCCGGTGTGAGCAAAGACGACAGCGTAGTGCGCCCCGCAAGTGCTCCATTCAGCGCCAGTGGCGGGTTGAAGCTGCTGCAAGGCAATTTGGGCCGCAGCGTGATCAAGGTATCTGCCGTACCTGACGACCGCCATGTGATCGAAGCGCCTTGCCGCGTGTTCGATTCGCAAGATGCGCTGCACAAAGCATTTGCTGCCGATGAGTTGAACCAGGATGTGATTTGTGTGGTGCGCTGGCAAGGTCCCCAGGCCAACGGCATGCCCGAGCTGCACAAGCTCACACCGCCCATGGCAGTGCTGCAGGGCAAGGGTTTCAAGGTGGCGCTGGTCACCGATGGCCGCATGAGCGGTGCGTCGGGCAAAGTGCCTGCCGCCATTCACGTGTCACCCGAGGCGGCTGCCGGCGGCCCCTTGGCCCGTGTGCTGGATGGCGACGTAATTCGCCTGGATGCCAACGCTGAAACCTTGCAAGTGCTGGTTGACCCCGCCGAGTGGAACGCCCGCCCCCTGGCCACCATGCCTGAAGCCTTGCGCGCGGCCAATGGCATCGGCATGGGCCGCGAATTGTTTGCCAACTTCCGCCGCAATGCGCTGACCGCCGAAGAAGGCGCTTGCAGCTGGCTTTAAAACCTTGATAGAAAACCTATGACCTCCCCTACCTTTTTTACCGCCTTGCAGGTGATGCAAGACGCGCCCGTGATCCCCGTGATTGTGTTGAACGATGTAGCACACGCAGTGCCCATGGCCCGCGCTTTAGTGGCCGGCGGCGTGCGCATGCTGGAAGTGACGCTGCGCACCCCGCAGGCCCTGGCTTGCATGGAAGCGATAGCCCGTGATGTGCCCGAAGCCGTGGTGGGTGCAGGCACCGTGCGTACCAAGGCCGACGCGCAAGCTGCTGCCAATGCCGGAGCACGCTTTGTGGTTAGCCCTGGCTACACCAGCGCCGTGGGCCAGGCCTGCCGCGATTTGGGTTTGTCGCTGTTGCCCGGCGTGGCCACTGGCAGTGAAATCATGATGGCGCAGGAAGACGGTTTTACACAGCTCAAGTTCTTCCCTGCGATGCAGGCCGGGGGCCCCGCGATGCTCAAGGCATGGAGCGGCCCGTTTTTTGATGTTAAGTTCTGCCCTACAGGTGGCGTGACCTTGCAAAATGCACCTGAGTTTCTGGCACTGCCCAATGTGATCTGTGTAGGTGGTTCGTGGATTGTTCCGGCCGACGCTTTTGCGAACGGCGAGTGGCACAAGATTACCCAACTGGCAAAAGACACACAGGCTTTGCGCAAGTGATGCCAAAGAACACAATTTGTATTTGGTATGACGGCGGCGCGCTGGATGCCGCGACGTTCTACGCAGAGACCTTTCCGGATAGTGCGGTAGGCGTGGTCCATTACGCGCCCGCTGACTACCCCATGGGCAAGCAGGGCAATGTTTTGACGGTGGAGTTCACGGTCATGGGCATTCCGTGTTTGGGCCTCAATGGCGGGCCAATGTTTAAGCACACCGAAGCGTTTTCGTTCCAGGTGGCGACGGACGATCAGGCTGAGACCGACCGACTGTGGGAGGCCATCGTGGGCAATGGCGGGCAGGCGAGCCAATGCGGCTGGTGCAAGGACAAGTGGGGACTGTCGTGGCAAATCACCCCACGTGCGCTGACGGACGCCATGGCAGACCCTGACCGCGCCGTTGCCAAGCGCGTGTTCGAGACGATGATGCGAATGGGAAAAATTGACATCGCAGCAATAGATGCTGCGCGGCGTGGCTAATCTGGCTGAAAATTAGACCCGATCAGCCCGTAGCCCTCATGGAACGTGCGTAAGTAGCTACTAAAAATGTAGCAATTTAGCGTAATCCGTTACCTGCCGACTGCGCAGCACGCTGAATCAGTTCAATCTTGTATCCATCTGGGTCGGTTACAAAAGCAATCACCGTACTGCCGCCTTTGACCGGGCCGGCCTCACGCGTAACGTTGCCACCAGCCGCCTTAATTTTTTCGCAAGCAGTAACCGCATCGGGCACGCCCAGCGCAATGTGGCCGTAGGCGGTACCCATTTCGTAGGTCTCTACGCCCCAGTTGTAGGTGAGTTCAATTTCGGCCTGGCCGGGGTTTCCGCCGTCAAAACCCAAGAAGGCCAGCGAGTATTTGTAATCGGGATTTTCTGAGGTGCGCAGCACTTGCATGCCTAGCACGTTGGTGTAGAAATCGATGGATCGTTGAAGGTTGCCAACGCGCAGCATGGTGTGGAGGAATTGCATACCGGACATTGTGGCCGAGTCTGTTCAAGCGGGATATCGACGGGGTCAGGGTTTCTTTATTTCAAACACAAGGCAGGTGGTGGTGGCATGGGCGTACAGCGTGCCGTCCGGCCCCAAAATGCGCGCCTCAGCGGTGGCCAGTTGACGGCCGCAGTGAATCACCTTGCCTTCTGCCCGCACGCGGGGTGTTTTGGCGGGATTGATGGCTTTGACCAGATTCACGCCCAATTCAGCCGTGGTATACCCGCGTCCCACAGGCATCAAGGTATGCACCGCGCAGCCCAGGGCGGAGTCCAACAGCGTGGCGTACCAGCCACCATGAATCGTGCCCATGGGGTTGAGATGGGTGGGGCCAGGGGTGCCCTGAAACACGGCACGGCCCTCGGATACCTTAATGATGGTGAAATCCAGTGTTTTGGCGATTGCTGCATAGGGCAGCTCGCCGCGCAGCATGGCTTGCATTAGTTCCATGCCGGTAAGGCCGGCGACCTGGTCAGGCCGGGCAACGCCGGGGCCAGGACCTGCGTGTAGGCGTGCAACTACGGCGGCTTCTTCGGCCAGCCAGATGTCTAGGGTAGACAGAGTAGTCAATGGATTCATGGCACTTTCTTTGAATAAACTTGTATATGCAACTGATGCATATACAATATTTTAGATGAACACACTTGTCAAGCCAGACATAGCGGTGCGGACCAAGCCCCAAGGCTGCACCAATTTAAAACTGCGTCAGCTGACGCGCCGCGTGTCCCAGTATTACGACCTGGCCTTGGTCAAGACTGGTTTGAAGACAACGCAATATTCATTGTTGTCGCATGTAGTGAAGTTGGGCCCAATTCGCGCTGTGGACTTGGCGGGGGTGATACGTATGAGCACTTCTACACTATCGCGCAACCTGCAACCCTTGATTGCCAGTGGCTGGATAGAAGTCAATGCGGGTGACGATGCCCGTAGCCGCTTGATCAGTGCCACACCTGCTGGGCAGGCCAAGCGCACCGATGCTCAGCGCAAATGGCGCATTGCACAAGAAGGTATCAATGCCACGCTTGGTACTGAGCGTGTGCTGGCGCTGCATGCTTTGATCGATGCATCCCTCGATTTGTTATCCCCATTGGAATCTGGAGAAGAAGATGTCTGACACCCAAAAACCTGCGAACACAGCTAACAGCGTGCCGATGGGCCGGCATGCTGTCTGGGTGGTGTTGCTGGCAGCTGCCGCCACCTTTGCGCTCACGATGGGTACGCGCCAATCCATGGGTTTGTTTTTAAGCTCGCTCAATACGTCAACCGGCTTGGGCTTGGGGCAGATCAGTCTGGCATTCGCCTTTGGGCAGCTGTGGTGGGGCTTAACTCAGCCTTTTGCGGGGGTATTTGCCGATCGCGTGGGCGCGGGGCGCGTGTTGGTACTGGGGGTGACATTGGTGGCACTAGGTACGTTCATCACACCCTTTATGACTACTACCGCCGGGTTGGTGTTTGCCATAGGTGTGTTGGCGGCCGGCGGTGCAGGTATGGCCGGCCCTGCGGTGCTGATGGCTGCAACCATGCGATTGCTGCCTGCAAATAAACGCGGCATGGCCACGGGCATTGTGAATGCTGGCGGCTCGTTTGGGCAGTTTGTGATGGCGCCCATTGCCGGGGCTCTTTTGGTTAGCGTGGGTTGGGGCAATGCAATGCAAGTGATGGCGGGCCTAGTGCTGTTTGCACTGCCAGCAGCTTATTTTCTCAAAGGCAGCAATGTTCAAGTGGCAACGCCCGACGTGAAAACTATGGGTACAGGGGAAGCCATTCGCCAAGCATTGCACACGCCCAGTTTCCTGCTGCTAGCTGCCGGCTTTTTTGTCTGTGGATTTCACGTGGCTTTTTTGGCAACGCACTTGCCCGGCGTGGTGGCTTCTTGTGGTTTACCTACGCAATGGGGCGCTTGGGCGCTGGGCATTTTGGGCTTGTTCAACATTGTCGGTAGCATTGCAATGGGCTGGGCGGTAGGGCGCTGGCGCATGAAGACGTTGCTGTCATTGGTCTACACCGTGCGTGCTTTGGCAGTGCTTGCCTTTTTGCTGGCACCCAAAACGGGGCCTGTTGTGCTGGTGTTTGCAGCGGTGATGGGCGTGAGCTTTTTGTCTACGGTGCCACCCACAGCAGGTTTGGTGGCCAAATTTTTTGGCACGTCCCATATGGCGACCTTATTTGGTTTGGTTATGTTGACGCACCAAGTGGGCGGATTCTTGGGTGCTTATCTGGGTGGCAAGGTGTTTGATGCCACTGGCAGCTACAACTGGATGTGGTATGCGGATATGGCATTGGCTGTGGGAGCAGCATTGATCCATTTGCCTATCGAGGAAGTGAAACTGCCAAAGCGCACGCTAGCCGCATGAGCGAACTTGACCTCCGTACCCGCCTGTTACTAGAGGGTCCCATTGCGCCCACGCTGTTGCGCTTGGGCGCACCCATGGTGCTGGTGATGTTGGCGCAAGCCGCAGTCGGGCTGATTGAAACCTGGTTTGTTGGCAAGCTCGGTACCGACGCGCTGGCAGGCATGGCCTTGGTATTCCCCGCCGTGATGCTGATGCAGATGATGTCTGCAGGCGCCATGGGCGGTGGCATTGCCTCTGCTATTGCCCGTGCCCTGGGTGCACGCCGTCGTGACGACGCCAATGCCTTAGTGTTTCATGCGTTAGTGATTGCGCTGCTGTTTGCCGCCCTGTTTACCTTGGCCATGCTGATGGGTGGGCGTTGGCTCTACACCCGTATGGGTGGCACGGGTGCGGCGCTGGACGCGGCCCTGCAGTATTCCAACTGGGTGTTTGCGGGCGCGGTGCTGGTCTGGCTGTTCAACTCGCTTTCGGCCATCATTCGCGGCACCGGCAATATGGCGGTGCCAGCGTTCGTGACCGTGGGTGGCTTGGTATTGCTCATACCGCTGTCGCCGCTGCTGATATTCGGGTGGGGACCAGTGCCCGCTATGGGCATTGCGGGCGGGGCTTTGGCGCTGCTGGTGTACTACGCCCTGGGCACCGCAGTGCTGGTGGCCTATATGCGATCTGGCAAAAGCCTGCTGCGCCTTCAGTGGGCGCACAGTGTGCTGCGCTGGCCCTTGTTCTGGGATATTTTGCAGGTGGGTTTAATTGGGGCGGTGTCCACCATTGCCACCAACGTGTGCGTTGGCATTGCTACCGCTCTGTCAGGTGCGTTTGGGCCAGCGGCGATTGCGGGCTATGGCACTGCGTCGCGGTTGGAGTACTTGCTGGTGCCTTTGGTGTTTGGGCTGGGTGCACCGCTGGTGGCCATGGTGGGCACTTGCATCGGTGCCGGTCAGCGTGAGCGTGCTATGCGCGCCACGTGGATTGGGGCCGCTTTGGCCATGGCCATGACAGAGACTATTGGCCTTGTAGCGGCACTGTTTCCAGCTGCGTGGTTGTCCCTGTTTGACACTGATCCAGCCATGATCGCGGCGGGGTCGCGTTATCTGCAATTGGTGGGGCCATTCTACGGATTCTTCGGTTTGGGGCTGGTGTTGTACTTTGCGTCACAGGGGGCAGGGCGCATGCTGTGGCCGGTGATTGGCAATGCCTCTCGACTGCTGGTCGCCGCAGGGGGCGGCATGTTGGCTTTGCATTGGGGTGGTGACTTGGGCGTGGTATTTGCCTCGCAGGCTGCGGCCATGGTGGTGTACGGTGTGGTGAATGCCTATGCCATTGCGGGTGGTGCGTGGTTTGGCCGCCCTGGCTGGCCGCGTCGCCCCTCACACTGGGCAGCGGTGTAAGCTTGTGCGCATGACTACATTCACCCAAACCGTTTTATTCACTGACCCTGATGGCCGCGCCAAGTTTCGCGAGGAGGCCATCGCGCTGAACCACGGTACGCCGCAGTCCATGCTGTCTGAAGTGTTTGCCAGCGGCGGCTACCAGTTGCGTACCAGCCCGGTGGGTTTTCGCAGCCAGTTTCATTGCTCGGGGCACACGCAGTGGTGCTTTATTTTGCAAGGGCAGATGGAAATTGGTGTGCAGGGCGAGTCTCGCGTGTTTGGTCCCGGGCAGCACTTTTATTCGGCCGATTTGCTGCCACCAGGGGCTACGTTTGACCCTGCAGTGCACGGCCACTGGAGCCGTCAGGTGGGGCCAGATCCTCTGGTTACGCTGTTTGTGCGCGGCTAATTCGTTCACTCGGTCTTAGGGCAATTCGCAATGTGCCCCCCAACGGCCAGCCGTTTACCAGCGTCAAGGCGCGCCTAACAATTCCAGCCGGTGAACCAACCGGTGAGAAGCTTTTTCCGGTGGTGATTGTGTTGCAGGCGTGCGGTGGGCTGGATGACAACGTCACGACCGATTGGCCGAATTTCTGGGTCAACGTGGGTTTGCCACGTTGGTTCCCGATCTACTGGGATCCCGCGACCTTGTGTCCGCTTGTGATCGGGAGCCCATACCGCTGGATGAGCGCATGCGCGACGTCTACGGTGCCATTGCCTTTCTGGCAAACCATCCCCGTGTAGATCACGACCGCATTCACGTTTTGGAATTTTCCTGGGGCGGTACCCATGTGCTGGACGCCCGTATCCCAGTGCCGCGTGGTGGTGGAGGGGCAGAAGTCACCACCCAAGGTGCAAATGGAGACCATGGCTGGCGCCCACCATGGGTTTGACCAATGGACATCGCGTGGACGCAAACTATCGGCGCGACAGATACTGCCAGGCGACTGACCATCGAATTTCTGGAAGCAGCCAGTTAATTTCAGCGGACTGCGGCCGCACCTTGTAGTGCGCCAGACAACAAACAGGTGGTTCCTGGTTTGGATGTTTTGACTGCGTGTACCAGCGCTGCGGCCACGTCTTGCGCGTTGACCGACTGGTAATTGGCAGGAATAAGCGGGCGAAAAAGCCGAGTGATCATCAAGCCCATGCGCTCGCCTGATCGCACGGGCTGATTCAGCGTCTCGCGGTCACCTGCCAGCATGGCGGGGCGTACCAACACCAAAGTCTTGAAACCCAGTTGAGCGACGGCGTTTTCCATTTCGCCTTTGACTTGGTTGTAGAAAATAGACGACTTGGGATTTGCCCCCATCGCGCTGACAACTCCTAATTTTGTAGCGCCTTGCGCCTGTCCCACGCGGGCTACAGCCATAACGGCTTCAAAATCTATAGCTTTGAAGGCCGCTTGGCTGCCAGCCACCTTGATGGTGGTGCCCAGCGCGATGAAGCAGTCATCTACTTGCGGCAGGCCCGCCCACGAGGTGGGCGCCGCAAAGTCCACCACATGCTGTGTGAGCTTGGGGTGCACCAAGGGCAGCGTGCGCCGCCCCAGGGTGTGAACTTGTGCGTAATGCTTATCGGCTAAAAGAGCCGCGAGAACCGCCTGGCCCACGAGACCCGTTGCCCCCGCCACCAAAGCCACCCGAGCGTCCGCCGCCGTATCCACCACCACCGCCGTTGCCTCCACCATTGCCGCCTCCGTTACCACCGCGGTTTCCACCGCCAAAGTTGCCGCGGCGAGCGCCGCGTTCAGCCATCATATCGACGCTGGTACGCATGGGGTCAGGTTGTCCTGCAGGCGCGCGGGGTGCGCGGGGTTCGTTGGCAAAGCCTGCGGGTTGACCCATACCAGGGCCACGGCCGCGGCCTTGGCTAGGTGCGTGGGCTGGGCGATTGCCTTGGGTGCGTGGAGGTTGAAACTCACCGCTGCGGTCTTCGCGTGGCCCGCGATCGGCACGGTCACCACGGTCTGCAACTTGGCCGCGTGGGCCGTGTCCGCCAGCGCTACCCAAGCCATTTCCACCGCCACCATTGCCGCCTCGATTGCCACCGCCGTTTGATGCAGAACGCCCACCGCCGCCATTTCCACCACCGTTGCCGCTATTACCACCACGGGCACCTTGGCCTGCTTTGCTGTCGCGTACGCGTTGCAGCATCTCAGTGCGAGCAGCTTTGGCCGCAGCTTGCATCACATCGCGGCTTGGTGGCTTACCAGCACCACCCCAAATGGTTTGACGGCCCATAGCAATGGGCTCACCCTTTTCGCCGGGCTCAGGGCCAAAGCCCTCCACCACTTTGACTTCAATCTTTTGCTTGGTGAAGCGCTCAATGTCTTGCATGAAGCCTTCTTCGTCCATGCACACCAAATTCACTGCTGCGCCATCTGCGCCAGCACGACCGGTGCGGCCAATGCGGTGCACATAGTCTTCGCTCACGTTCGGGATTTCGTAGTTCACCACATGCGGCAGGTCATCAATGTCGATGCCGCGCGCAGCGATGTCGGTGGCGACCAGTGCGCGCACATCACCGCTTTTGAAACCAGCCAAAGCTTGAGTACGGGCGGCCTGGCTCTTGTTGCCGTGCAGCGCCATGGCGCTGATACCGTTCTTTTCCAGAAACTCGGCCACGTTGTTGGCGCCGAACTTGGTACGGGTGAACACTAGCACTTGGCTCCAGTTTTGCTCATTGATGATGTGGGCCAGCAGGGCCTTTTTCTTGCCACGGCCTACCGGATGAATGACCTGGGTGATGCGCTGTACCGTGGTGTTGCGCGGTGTGACTTGCACGCTCTGTGGGTTTTTCAGCAGGTTGTTGGCCAGCTCACGGATTTCGTCGCTGAAGGTCGCGGAGAACAGCAGGCTTTGTTTTTCTTTGGGTACCAGTGCCAGGACCTTTTTTACGTCGTGAATAAAGCCCATGTCTAGCATGCGGTCGGCTTCATCCAGAATGAGCATTTGTACTTGACCCAAGTCCAGCATGCCTTGCTGTTGCAGGTCTAACAGGCGGCCGGGGGTAGCGACCAGAATGTCCACGCCCTTTTTGAGTTTGGAAATTTGGGGGTTCATGCCCACACCGCCAAAAATCACGGTGGAACTGAGTTGCAAATACTTGCCGTAAGTACGGACCGACTCTTCCACTTGGGCCGCCAGCTCGCGGGTAGGGGTGAGCACTAACGCACGAATGCCGGTACCGCCAAATTTGTTTTGTGCACTGCGGCTCATGGAGAGGCGGTGCAGCAGTGGCAAGGTGAAGGCTGCCGTTTTGCCAGTGCCGGTTTGGGCGCCACCGAGCAGGTCGTGGCCCTCCAAGACCAAGGGAATAGCTTGCGCTTGAATCGCAGTAGGGGTTTCATAGCCCTGTTCCAGCACGGCTTTAACGATGGCTGGGGCCAGTTTCAATTCTTCGAAGTTCATGAGTTTTCGCGTCCGTCCTGGACGCTTGGGAATCGGCCGTTCTGCATGCAGTAGCACGCAGTCAGTCATTGGCAGATGGATTCAAAAGTGGGACGCAATTGTCGGTTGGGTCCCCCAGCCAAGGTGCTGGCATTGCAGGCAACTGAAGCGCCGCAATAACTTATATTGTCTCACGAAGTGTTCGAACGCACTGCATCGTCGTCGGAGGGCAATGCACGCAACCCCAATAGGCCCGTGCATTACGTAACAGTCTGTAAGAGATCGCGCCAAAGGTGTGGTGCTTGGCGGTGCCACCTGACAAAATACGAACACGATGACGAAATTTCTTTTGCGCCGCTTGGGCGTGGCGGATGACCCCGGAGCGTTCAAGCCGTCTTTGCAGAATTGCCTAGAAGCCGTGATGGAGCAAAGTGCTTTGCTCATGAATGATGTGTTGTCGGGCTTGGAACTGTCGTTGGTGGTTGCCAAAGGCAAAAAGTCGGCTGTGGTCAACGGGGTGCTGGCCACAACAACCATTCAGAAGCTGAGCGTCAACGCTGACGCGGTGAAGGCCTCTTTCTCACAATTTTTGCGCACTGCTGTTTTTGAAGGCGTGGCTTTGCACGGAGGTGCCGATGGGCCTTTGGTGCGGTTTGATGATTTTCAGTTCCTGGAGGCAGAACAAATTGATGCCAATATCGAGTTGGCACTGACCCAACAAGAGGTTGTGCTCGCAGTCGATGACGTCTTGCCTCCGTTGGACGCACTGATAAGCAGCCTGATGGGCTGGGTCACGGTGCAGCCCAGGTTAAACCCAATTCGGCCTGAATCGTTCGTTTACGCGCTGCGTGAGTCATTTAAGGCCCATATTGCAGATGAAGCCTCACGCTCAAGTGTGATGACGCTTGCGGCAGGCAGGTTGGGTGTGTCATTGCGCCAGCTTTACAAAGATGTGGCGGATTGGCTGCGGTCGCAAGGGGTGGAGCCCATAGGTAGCCGGGTCTTAGTGGGTATTTCTGGTGGGGCCAGCAAGCCGGTTGAGAGCACCATTTCCCGCACGATGTTGACACTGGATAAATTGCGTAGCTTGTTGTCGGGAGAGCTAGATGCACCGCCGCGAACGCTAGGTGCTAGCGACTTTATGAACACAGTGCCAGCATCCTTCGAAGCGCTGGAAGACATGAAAATGGTCGAACCCATGATGACGCGACTGGCCGCCAGGGCAGAGGCCCACCAATCAAGCGGCAAGAGCCTGTCTCTAGGGCGTCAATTGGGAGAAGAAGTCGTGCGGTTGATGGTGGACAACTTGGTGCAAAACCACCAGATCATGCCCAAACTGCGCAATGATTTGAAGGCATTGGAAGCTGCATTGTTGCGGCTGGCCCAGCGTGACCCGCGTTTTTTCAGTGAACGTCAGCACCCGGCAAGGCAAATGCTCGAAAAAATCACCCATCGCAGTTTGGCCTTTGCGTCTGAAAGCGATCCAGAATATGCACGTTTTCAAATCATCTTTGAAAACGCAGTCAATGTGCTTTGCAGTGGTGATGCGGACGCATTGGCCTTCGCACGCGTGCTTCGCAAATTAGAGAGCGGCTGGAGGCTTGATGAAGAAGCACAACGCGCCCGGGCAGAAGTGGCCGCCCGTGGTTTATTGCACGCCGAACAGCGCTACTTGGTGGCCGAGCGACTAGCCGCCGAATTCACCGAAAAGATGTTGCACAAGCGTGTGCCAGACATGGTTGTGGCGTTCTTGCGTGGTCCATGGGCTCAAGTGGTAGCCGAGGCACAGCTCAAATCGGGCGATGCCGGCGACTATGCGGCATTGGTGGACGACTTGGTTTGGAGTGTGCAGCTCAAGCTAGCCCGCCGTGATCGAGGGCGCTTGGTACAGATGCTGCCTTCGATGCTGGTTTTGGTGCGACAAGGGCTGCAGTCAATCGGGTATCCCAATGAGCGTGCCGTTGTGTTTTTTGACCAACTTATTGCGTTTCACGAGAAAGCCTTTGAATCAGTTAAAGATGTAGTTTCTGGCGAAAAATTTGACTCAGTTGTTGGTAAGCTTGAAAAGGGGCTTGAAACCTCAGGTGTTTCGCCTGATGCCTATTGGATGGCCGACGAAGAGGCGAGAGATACAGGTTTTCAAATTGATTTAGACGCAGGCTTGACCCAAGACACCTCGGGCACAGGTGCCGACACTTCTGACCAGCAATCCTGGAGCTACGCGTCGGTCAACACTGGGTCGTGGGTTGATCTGGCGTTGGCAGGTTCATGGGTGCGTGCGCAACTTACGTGGGCCAGTCCGCATCGCACGTTGTTCATGTTTGTGTCAGGCGCTGGATTGGCGCATTCAATGACAAGGCGAACCATGGAACGGCTGCGAAACACCGGCTTTATTCGCCTGGTATCCGATGGCCGAATTCTGGACAACGCATTGGACGGTGTTGCGCAAGTGGCCCTGCGCAATGATGCAGGTAGGCGTGTTGAGCCGGTTTAAATGTCAACCGCCGTGCATTGCTGGTGCGTGGCAGTCGATAATGTGTGTTTTACGTCCTGATTTAGCGAACTGCAATGGCCCAATACGTTTTTTCCATGAACCGCGTCGGCAAGATCGTGCCGCCCAAGCGCCACATTCTTAAAGACATCTCCCTGAGTTTTTTCCCTGGTGCCAAGATTGGTGTGCTGGGAACCAATGGTTCCGGCAAATCAACTCTGCTAAAAATCATGGCAGGTATTGACAAAGACATTGAAGGCGAAGCCATTCCCATGGCGGGGCTCAATATCGGTTACCTGCCCCAAGAGCCGCAGCTCGACCCCACCCAAACGGTGCGCGAAAGTGTTGAAGCCGGCATGGGAAAAGTGTTCGCCGCCAAAGCCCGCCTGGAAGAGGTGTACACCGCCTACGGCGCTGAAGACGCAGACTTTGACGCGCTCGCCGCCGAACAGGCCGAGCTCGAAGCCATCATCGCTACCGCAGGCACCGACTCTGAGCACCAATTGGAAATTGCGGCCGATGCTTTGCGTTTGCCAGCATGGGACGCCAACATCGGCGTGTTATCTGGTGGCGAAAAACGCCGTGTGGCGTTGTGCCGTTTGCTGCTGTCCAAGCCTGACATGCTATTGCTCGACGAGCCCACCAACCACTTGGACGCCGAATCTGTCGACTGGTTAGAACAGTTTTTGCAGCGTTATCCCGGAACGGTGGTGGCCATTACCCATGACCGCTATTTCTTGGATAACGCAGCGGAGTGGATTTTGGAACTGGATCGTGGCTCCGGCCATCCTTATAAGGGCAATTATTCTGACTGGCTGACGCAGAAAGGCGCCCGTCTGGAAGCAGAGCAAAAGGGTGAAGAGTCTCGCGCCAAAGCCTTGAAGAAAGAGTTGGAATGGTCCCGCCAAAACCCCAAGGCCCGCCAAGCCAAGAGCAAAGCTCGTTTGGCCCGTTTTGAAGAGCTGAGCGACTTTGAATACCAAAAGCGCAACGAAACCAACGAAATTTTCATCCCCGTGGCAGACCGTTTGGGCCAGGAAGTGATTGAATTTGTGGGTGTCTCCAAGTCGTTTGGCGACCGGGTGTTGATTGACAACTTCAGCTTCAAAGTGCCGCCGGGCGCGATTGTGGGCATCATCGGGCCCAACGGGGCGGGTAAATCTACGTTGTTTAAAATGATCGCTGGGCGTGAGAAGCCTGACTCTGGTGAAGTCAAGATCGGCCAAACCGTCAAGATGGCGTTTGTGGACCAAAACCGCGATGATTTGGCTAATGAAAAAACAGTGTGGGAAGACGTCTCTGGCGGCTTGGACATGATTAATGTCGGCAAATTTCAGATGGCCAGTCGCGCTTACTGCGGCCGTTTCAACTTCAACGGTGCTGACCAGCAAAAGCGTGTGGGCACTTTGTCGGGAGGGGAGCGCGGACGTTTGCACTTGGCCAAGACCCTGATTGCTGGCGGCAATGTGCTGATGCTTGATGAACCATCCAATGACCTGGATGTGGAAACACTCCGCGCGTTAGAGGACGCACTATTGGAGTTTGCTGGTACTTTGATGGTGATTAGCCATGACCGTTGGTTTTTGGACCGTATTGCCACCCATATCATCGCGTGTGAGGGCGAAAGTCAGTGGACCTTCTTTGATGGCAACTACCAAGAGTACGAAGCCGATAAGAAGAAGCGCCTTGGCGAAGAAGGCGCCAAGCCCAAGCGTATGCGTTACAAAGCACTTAAATAGCCTTTTCGAGAAACGCTTTTATGCCTTCAGCCTCAGCACCACTTTCGTCTAGTGCATTGACTGCGCTTTACCGCTCAACGCTGCAAGAGGCAGCCACGGGCGGTGAAGTTGTGATGGGTAAATTGGTGGCTTCCGCGCGTCAAGCCTTGGGCGCCCGAGAGGCTGCTTCGCGTGATTTTCGCGAGCGTGATGTGTTGATTGATTCCGCCAAGCAACTGCGCAACTGGGAATCTGAGCTGTGCAAACGGTTTCCAAAAGTTCTATTGGAAGCTTTCAGTCGGCCTGTGGCTGCCGACAAAGCGGCGTTCAAGCCTGTAGCTGCAGTCAATTTTGATCAGCTAGAGTTGATGGATGAGTCCCATGTGCTCACAAGCGTCGTTCATGCGCGGATGCAGCAAGTAGTAGTGATGGCGGTAGAAGCAAGCCTGTCCGAGCTCAACACCTTGGTGTGTGCCACGCTGGGCTTGACTGCAGTCCAGGCGGAGCGCAACCCGTTGCGCCCAGAGATTTATATCAAAGCCCTGACGGAAACAGTAGGGCAAACCACTGCAACGACAGCCCAACAATTGGACTGGCTGGCAGCCATGGGTGTGCAGCTGAGTTTTGAGTTGGACTCGCTATATGCCACCCTCAATGCCAATTTGCGCGCGCAAGGGGTGGTGGCGGCCGCTTTTGTAGTGACACAACCCGCCTCGGGGCGCCTGGGTATCGGGCGAGGTATTGCCCAAAGCGTGAACCCGTTGGCGGCGATGCAACCCGCTGATGGGACGTCGCCGCAGTATCTTGCACCAGAGGTCAGTCTGCCCTCGCCGACGGCTCAGTCATTGCCCTTGGTACGACACAAAGACGAGGCATTGCTCACACTAGACCGGCTGCGTAAGCTGCTTTCTGGTGAGCTGGATTCACTTGTTCCAGCCGACCGCATGGAGCAGTTTTCCCAACAATTTGCACGTCAATTTGAGCGCGGCACCGATGTTGCTGAGGAAGAACACAGCTCTGAATTTGATTCAACGGTTCCTGCGGCATTGGAAGCCTTGACCGAAATGAAGCAGGTTGACCGCGTCGTAGGTGCTTTGCAACAGCGCCAAGGCTTGGCTAAGTCAACAGAGGCAATCGGCGCCGATCGCGTCAACGCCCAACGCTATGAAATTCGGCGCCACGCCAA
>JBEGPS010000006.1:0-23486 GCA_041181325.1 Pseudomonadota bacterium | reverse complement strand
TCGCATTCGGTGACTTCGGTCTCAAATGTACTGATCGCGGTCGTTTGACCGCTCGCCAGATCGAAGCTGCACGCCGTGCAATTTCCCGTCACGTGAAGCGTGGCGGCCGTATCTGGATTCGTGTGTTTCCCGATAAGCCAATCTCCCAAAAACCTGCTGAAGTGCGGATGGGTAACGGTAAAGGTAACCCCGAGTACTACGTGGCTGAAATTCAGCCCGGAAAAATCGTGTTTGAAATCGTCGGTGTGCCCGAAGAGTTGGCTCGTGAAGCGTTTCGTTTGGCTGCTGCCAAACTGCCTTTGCGTACCACCTTTGTGGCTCGCATGATCGGTCAGTAATTCAGGAGATATCGAATGACGAAAGCTGCTGAACTGCGCCAAAAAGACGTTGCCGGCCTGAAAGACGAAGTTAAAGCGTTGCAAAAAGCACACTTTGGCTTGCGTATGCAGAAAGCCACGCAACAAATCACCAACACCGCTACGCTGCGCTCTGCGCGCCGTGATATTGCTCGCGCCAAGACTATTCTTGTGCAAAAGCAAAGCGCTGAAACATCCGCCAAATAAGGAGCGATAAATGACGGAAGCTAAAAAATCCCTCAAGCGCACTTTGATTGGCAAGGTGGTCAGCGATAAGCGTGCTAAGACAGTCACAGTGCTGATTGAGCGCCGTGTTAAACACGAGCTCTACGGCAAGATTGTTGGAAAATCCAGTAAGTACCACGCCCATGACGAAAATGGCGAGTACAAGATGGGTGACATGATTGAAATCACGGAAAGCCGTCCGATTTCGAAAACCAAGAACTGGGTCGCAACCCGTTTGGTACAGAAGGCGATTGCAGTTTAAGCCTATTGGCCTGAAACACTGCATCAATTTCATAAACGGCCCACAATGTGGGCCGTTTTCATTGGTAAGTACAAATCTAGGAGTACGTATGATTCAAGTAGGTGACATTCTTCCCGCAACCACTCTCATGGAGTATTCGGAAATCGAAGGCGAGGGCTGCAGCATCGGCCCTAACGCGGTCGACGTCGTAAAGTCCACTGCAGGCAAGACCATCGCGCTGTTTGCACTGCCCGGTGCATTCACTCCCACTTGCTCCGCCAAGCATGTTCCCGGTTACGTGGCTGCGTTTGAGGAGTTTAAAGCTGCTGGCGTGGATGAAATTTGGTGCGTTAGTGTCAACGACGCATTTGTCATGGGTGCCTGGGCACGCGACCAAAACACCGCAGGCAAGGTTCGTATGTTGGGTGATGGCGACGCGACATTTGCCAAGGCCACTGGGCTTACTCTGGATTTGACTGGACGCGGTATGGGCTTGCGTAGCAACCGCTACTCAATGCTGATCAAAGATGGGAAAGTCGCATCTTTGAACATTGAAGGCCCAGGTAAATTTGAAGTGAGCGACGCTGCCACACTGTTGACCCAAGCCAAGGCATAAGCCACATACCGCCTTATAAGCTAGCTCTTAGGTAGTGCGACCCTGCAATGGGGTTGAAATAGTAGGGCGGTATTTCTTCAAAGCCAAGCTCTTCGTATAGGGCTCTGGCTGATTCCATATCATCTAGCGTGTCAAGAAGAATACTGGCGTAATCTGCGAGCCTTGCGTGTTCCAAAACGGCTTCAGCCAGAAGTCTACCAAGGCCAAGCCCTCTGAATGCTGGGCGCACATAGAGGCGCTTCATTTCGCAGGCGTTGGCGTAGTCGACGTTGTCTAGCGGTCTGAGCGCGCAGCAGCCAGCCCAATGGCCGTCGGAGAGTGCGATCAATAGAACCCCTCGCGGAACGGCATAGTCACCAGGTAAGGATTTCAGTTCGTTTTCAAAGTTCTGAAAACACAAGTCAATTCCGATTGACCCGGCATATTCTTTAAATAGAAAGCGTACAGCGTCCCAATGGGCTTCGGTCTGAGCTGTAATTACCGTGGTGCGCGAAGTCAATTGAACGGGCCCGCTGCTATGCTGCCCACCGCAGCATAGCGTTGACTGCGCCCGCGCACAGTAGTATGACCACTGCAGCCACTGCGCGACTTGCTAGGGTGTCTTGAGACACAGCTGTGCTTTCCGGCAGCACTTTGTCGCCAACGATCATGGGTGTGACCAGGTTATTGCCCTTTTTAAATTGATACCACAGGATGGCAGCGACGTGAAGAAATACGAGCACAACTAAAACTAACTTGGTGACTTCAGTGTGGATATATGTAGCGACTGGCACCCACGCCCCGGGGATCTTGCTGACCAGTGGTCCTGTAGCGGCAATTTCGTCATCGCTCATCAAGCCGACGGCCGCTTGGGCAAAACAAAAGAATAAAAGTGCCAACACTGAAAGGGCCCCGAGCGGGTTGTGGCCCACCGAATGATGGGGGTCGGTGTTGCCTTTCAAATAGCGTACCAGTGCGGACGGCGAGGGGACAAAGCTGCCGAAGCGCGACCAATAGCCCCCTATAAATCCCCACACCAATCGAAACAGCAGCAAAGTGAGTACACAGTAGCCCAATCTAAAGTGCCAAACCATGGCGTCGCCGCCTACATTGGCAGTGATGACAAGGCCAATGACGCAGGCCGCCAGACTCCAATGAAACAGCCTGGTGGGCAAATCCCAAACACGTACCTTTTTCAAAATCGCTCTCCTTTAAAACCTAGGGATTTCCCTAAATCTAACAATCACACCGAACTTCTGTCAACGCCCACACTCTACGAAGTGTCAGCAACCCTTAACCTTATTTTAGGAACACCTATGAAGAAATTCGCTTCCCTCGTCTTGGCTTGCGCTGCAGTCACCTTGACTATGCCAGCTTCGGCACAGTTCGCCAAACCAGACGATGCCATTAAGTACCGCCAAAGTGCCTTATTTATCATGGCCCAAAACTTCGGGCGAGTAGCTGCCATGGCGCAAGGAAAGGTTCCATTTGATGCCAAGATGGCGGCTGAGAGCGCAGCCAACGCTGAGTTCGTGTCCAAACTGCCATGGGGTGCATTTGGTGAAGGTACTGAAAAAGGCAGCATTCCAACCCGCGCAAAAGCAGAGATATGGACCGACAAAGCGAAGTTCAACGAATATGCTGAAAAAATGCAATCAGAAATGGTCAAGTTCAACGCGGCAGCCAAAACGGGCAGC
Source organism: Pseudomonadota bacterium (assembly GCA_041181325.1). Classification (GTDB taxonomy): domain Bacteria; phylum Pseudomonadota; class Gammaproteobacteria; order Burkholderiales; family Burkholderiaceae_C; genus Allorhodoferax. The sequence goes on along the minus strand of JBEGPS010000006.1, from coordinate 20,372 downwards.
TTGGATAACATCAAAGCTGCAATGGGTGCCGTAGGCGGTAGCTGTAAAGCCTGTCACGACGCTTTCCAAGCCAAGTTGTAAAGCTGTTGATCGCTCAAAGAGGTAGTAAATCACACCTCTTTGAGTAGACTTTCAATTAGTTGGTGCAACTCGGCAAAGTTGGGCTCACCAACGTAGCGCTTGACAATTTCCCCGCGCTTGTTGACCAGATAGCTTGTGGGGGTGAGTTGTACTTCTCCCCAGCTTTTTGCAATCACGCCAGTGTTGTCAATCGCAATATCGTACGGCACCTTGCGTGTATTGACAAAATTCACTACATAGCTGGGGGGATCGTATTGCATTGCCACGCCCAATGTGCCGTATCCTTGCGCCCTGTACTTTTCGAAAGTAGAAATAATTTTCGGCATCTCAGCAACACAAGTCACGCAACTCGTAGCCCAGAAATTCACCAGCGTTACCTTGCCCTTGAAGTCTGATGTAAGTTTTTTGGAGCCATCCAGCAGAACAAAAGTGGACACCGGAGCGGCCTCTTTGCCACTTAAGAGAAAAAAACCGGCTACGAACGCGCAAGCAGCTAGGATTGCGGCCACTGCCAAACGGCTATTTGATTGTGAGGAATGTGTCATGGATCGTCGTCAGTTTAATTCTCTTTGCTTAGTAGGGGCCACTATGGCGGCATTGGCGACGCAAAAAGCCTATGCACTTTCGCTCAGCGACTTGTCGAATGCTGATGCCTCTACTGGCTTAAAAGTAGCGCTAGAAAAAGGAGCAATGTCCGCCATAAATGCACTAGGTGCAAGCAATGGATTCCTTGGTAACGAAAAAGTTCGCATTCAGCTGCCGGGATACCTGCAAGATGCAGCAAATTTGTTAAGAACGTTCGGACAAGGCGCAAAAGTGGATGAACTGGTAACCGCCATGAACCGCGGCGCTGAGGCTGCTATGCCCATGGCCAAAGACCTGCTGTTGAACGCGGTACAAACCATGAGTGTGCAAGATGCCAAAGCGATCCTTTCAGGTTCTAACACTGCCGCAACCGAGTTTTTTGCTTCCAAAACTCGTCCTGCTTTGGCGCTGAAGTTTTTGCCTGCCGTTACGCAAGCCACCGCCACCGTAGGCCTAGCGGACAAGTACAACCAAATAGCGGGCAAGGCTGCTGAAATGGGACTAGTAAAAAAGGAAGATGCCAACATCGAACAGTACGTCACCGGCAAAGCTTTGGACGGACTATTTCTGATGATTTCCGAAGAAGAAAAGAAGATTCGACAAAACCCGGTTGCGTACGGAAGCAATATTTTGACCAAAGTGTTTGGTGCGCTGAAGTGAGCCGACTCATTTTCTGCATTGTGCTGACAGCAGTACTGTGCGCCTGTACGCCAACGCTAAACTGGCGCGAAGTCATGCTCGACCGGTTAACTGTGCTGCTGCCGTGCAAGCCAGACCGTGCTCAGCGCACTGTGAGGATCGGCCAAGATGATGTCGCGATGCAAATGGCGGGCTGCGAGGTGGGTGAAGTGCTTTATGCGGTGAGCCACATACAGGTCAAAAGCGTCGCAGGCGTGCCAGATGCAGTTCAAAAGTGGCAAGCAGTGGCACTATCCAACTTGCGTGCCACTTCCCCGCAGAGGCAACCTTGGCTAGTGCCTAAAGGTGCCAATACAGCAGTTCGACTGTTAGCCACGGGGCAGAGTACCCACGGTGGCGCGGTGCAGGCGCAGTTGGCTTGGTTCAGTGCAGGGTTAGATGTGTACCACATAGCGGTGTATGCGCCCCACTTAGCGCCTGAGCACTCAGAGTCGATCCTCTCCGACCTAAGGATTCAATGACACCCATGACTGCGCGCAAAGCAGTGACCGTGTTTGCGGTGTTCGCTTTTGCTTACTTTCTGTCGACGCTTGTACGCGCCATTACAGCGACCTTGGCGCCCACTTTGGTAGCGGAATTTGCGCTGAATGCCCGAGATCTTGGGTTGTTGGCTGGTGGCTATTTTTTGGGTTTTGCGGCAACACAGTTGCCGTTAGGCACGTGGCTGGACCGATTTGGCCCCAAAAGTGTGATCGTAAGTTTCCTGAGTATTGCGGTGGTGGGTAGCGTTGCCTTTGCCCGGTCAGATAGCTTTGGCGGGCTACTCGCATCGCGTGTATTGTGCGGAGTGGGCGTGAGCGCCTGTTTAATGGCCCCCTTGACGGGGTATCGCCGCTGGTTTGAACCAGCCACACTATTGCGGTCTAACTCTTGGATGCTGATGGTAGGCGCTATGGGCATGGTTACATCTACGTTGCCAGTCCAGTGGCTTGTGCCAGTTGTCGGTTGGCGACCACTTTTTTTCACACTCGCAGCGCTGTTTGTGGTGTCTATGGCTTTGATTTTTTGGCTCGTGCCAAATTGGACACCACGGAAGACATATACCGTCTCTGCTGGCGTAACTGGGCCACACACGACTTTAGGCTATGGAGAAATTTGGCGGCACCCTTATTTTCGCAAGCTCGTTCCGCTGGGCTTTTTTAACTATGGCGGGATGGTGGCCATGCAAACGCTGTGGGCTGCGCCTTGGATGGTCAAAGTATCAGGCTACAGTCCTGCGCAGGCGGCGACGGGCCTGTTTGAAATCAACGTCGCCATGTTGCTAGCGTTTTTGGCCTGGGGCTCGGCAAACCCTGCCTTGGCGCGGCGCGGGTACAGTGCCGAGCGGTTGATTGCCTATGGGATTCCATTGACATTCGTCATTATTGCTCTCATTGTGATAGCTGGTCCCGCAATATCCACGTGGGCTGCGCTCGGTTGGACCTTGTTTTGTGTTGCGAGTACGGTCGGTGCGTTGGCGCAACCCGCCGTAGGTATGGCTTTTCGTCCCGAGCTAGCAGGGCGAGCCTTGTCAGCGTACAACCTCGTTATATTTAGCGGCGTATTTTCTGTGCAATGGGGTGTCGGGCTGTTGATAGATGGGTTTAAAGCACTGGGCTGGGCAGAAGTGTCTGCCTACCAAGGGGCAATAGGGGTTTATGGCCTGTGCTGTGTGGGCGCATACGCTTTTTTCATGTTGTCAAAAAAGACATAATTAAAGTCCACTATTCGGTCCAACATGAACATCGGTATTTTGATCATCGCCCATGCACCTATTGCTAGCGCATTGCGTGCAGGCGTGTTGCATGTGTTTCCAGATGCTGCTCAGGGCATCAGCGCCTTGGATGTACCCCCCAACGAGCCTACCGAGGCTACTGCTGCTACCGCACGGCTGATGCTTTCGCAGCTCAACACCCCCAATACGCTGGTACTCACCGATATATTTGGAGCCACGCCATGCAATGTTGCGCAAAAAGTGGTCGATGGCGTTCATTCCAGACTGGTGGCGGGCGTCAACCTGCCTATGTTGTTACGTACAGTTAATTACCGCCAGGAACCGCTTGACGTGCTGGTGGCACGCGCTCTGGCTGGCGGCATCCAGAGCATCATGCAAGTCGCTGTGACGGCACCTCAAAATCAACCACGCAAACCCCATGATCAACACCACAACGACCATAGTCAATAAGCTGGGGCTGCATGCACGCGCATCCGCAAAGCTTACCAAGCTGGCCGGCAGCTTCCCGTGCGAGGTGTGGATGACACGCGGTGAGCGGCGGGTAAACGCCAAAAGTATCATGGGCGTCATGATGCTGGCCGCAGGCCTAGGTGCGACGGTAACCGTAGAGACCCATGGCGAGCGAGAACAAGATGCCATGGACGCGATCCTTGCGCTGATGCAAGACAAATTTGGAGAGGGAGAGTGACTTTCTCCATACACGGGCTCACCGTATCACGGGGCGTTGCTATTGGGCGCGCTGTGTTGGTTGCCTCCAGTCGGGTGGATGTGGCGCATTACTTCATTGCACCGCAGGACATAGAGACTGAAATTGCCCGTGTGCGATCAGGGCGCGATGCGGTGGTGGAAGAAATTCACCGCCTGCAAACCAGTATCACCTACATGAGCCCCAAAGACGCTCCTCATGAACTCACCGCGCTCTTGGATGTGCACTTGATGCTTCTGGAAGACGTAGAGCTTATTGGCGGCGTTAAGCACTGGATTAAGGAGCGCCTCTACAACGCCGAATGGGCACTTACCACCCAGCTAGAGGTCATAGCGCGCCAGTTTGATGAAATGGAAGACGCTTACTTGCGCGAGCGCAAGGCCGACTTAGAGCAAATTTGCGAGCGCGTCTTGCGCGCCATGAAGGGGGCACCTTCCCCCATAGTTGCACAAACTCCGCGCAATGCACGTAAGGCCCAACAACAAGATTTGCTGCTTGAAGACACGGTCGATGTGCCACTTGTGCTGGTGGCCCATGATTTGTCACCCGCGGACATGTTGCAGTTCAAACAAAGCGTGTTTGCCGGGTTTATTACCGACGTGGGCGGCAAGACCTCACACACCGCCATCGTGGCGCGCAGCATGGACATACCTGCCGTAGTGGGCGCCCGCACGTGTAGCCAACTGGTGCGCCAGGACGACTGGGTCATCATCGATGGTGATGCGGGCGTGGTTATCGTTGACCCGTCGCCCATCATTCTTGCCGAATACGGCTTCAAGCAGCGCCAGGGCGAGCTCGAACGTGGCCGCCTGCAACGCCTGCTGCACACCCCGGCCGTCACTATGGATGGCGAAAAGGTGCAGTTGCTGGCCAACATTGAAATGCCCGAAGACGCGTCTGGTGCGCTCAAGGCGGGCGCGCTAGGCGTTGGTTTGTTCCGCAGCGAGTTCTTGTTCATGGGGCGTCAAGGGCGGTTGCCTGACGAAGAAGAGCAATACCAGGCCTACAAAAAAGCGGTTGAAGGCATGAAAGGCCTGCCCGTCACTATCCGAACCGTCGATGTGGGGGCTGATAAGCCGTTAGACGATTCGGTGCGCGACGATGCGCATTTGAACCCCGCCTTGGGCCTGCGTGCAATTCGCTGGAGTCTGGCAGACCCCGCCATGTTTTTGACTCAGTTGCGCGCTATATTGCGTGCCGCGGCGCACGGGCAGGTGCACTTGTTGGTGCCTATGCTGGCGCACGCCAGTGAGATCCGCCAAACCATCGCTCACATTGACCACGCCCGCAGCATGCTAGACCGCAAAGGTATGGCCTACGGGCCAGTCAAGCTGGGTGCCATGATTGAGATACCGGCGGCGGCGTTGAGCTTGCCGCTGTTCTTAAAGTATTTTGATTTTTTGTCTATCGGCACCAACGATCTGATTCAATACACGTTGGCCATTGACCGTGCGGACGAGTCTGTGGCCCATCTTTATGACCCCTTGCACCCCGCAGTGCTGCAACTGGTAGCCAACACGATTGCTGAGTGTCGTGCGCGAGGCAAAGATGTCAGCGTGTGCGGCGAGATGGCTGGCGACACTACGCTCACCCGTCTGCTGTTAGGTTTGGGGTTGCGTAGCTTTTCGATGCATCCGGCGCAGATATTGGCAGTCAAGCAAGAGGTGCTGCGTGCCGATACAGTCAAGCTGGCTGCTTGGGCGCAACGTGTGCGCAACGCTGAAGACCCCGCGCAGGCAATATTGACCCATTAGCTGCCGTCAAACTGCCTTTGAACCACTATCAAGGAGTCCCATGCCCTCTGGAAAAATTCTCGTAGCCCAAGGCGGTGGCCCTACCGCAGTGATCAATCAGTCGCTGGTGGGTGTGGCCCTAGAGGCGAGGCGCTTCACGGGTATTGAGCATGTGTATGGCGCACGCCATGGTGTGCGCGGCATCGTCAACGAAGACTTTGTGCACCTGACGCAAGAGACCAGCCACAACCTCGAATTGGTCGCCAACACACCTTCGAGCGCCCTGGGCTCCACGCGCGACAAGCCCGACGCCAAGTACTGCCACGAAATTTTCAAAGTGCTGCAGGCGCACCAGATAGGGCACTTCTTCTACATCGGCGGCAACGACTCGTCCGACACGGTGCGTATCGTCAGTGCCGAGGCGCAAAAGGCAGGCTACCCCCTGCGTTGTATACACATTCCCAAAACCATCGACAACGATCTGGTGGGTAACGACCACACGCCTGGCTTTCCGTCGGCAGCCCGTTTTGTGGCGCAGGCGTTTGCCGGTGCCAACTTGGACAACGCGGCTTTGCCGGGTGTGTACGTGGGCGTGGTGATGGGCCGCCACGCGGGGTTCTTGACGGCCGCATCTGCGCTGGGCAAGAAGTTTCCTGATGACGGCCCGCACCTCATTTACCTGCCCGAGCGCACTTTTGTGCTGGAAAAATTTCTGGCCGACGTCAAAGCCACTTACGAGCGCTTTGGCCGTTGCGTGATTGCGGTGTCCGAAGGCATTCACGATGCGTCCGGCACCGCCATCGCCGCCTTGTTGGCCAAAGACTTGGAGCACGACGCGCACGGCAATGTGCAACTCTCGGGCAATGGCGCACTGGCAGATTTGCTGTGCGAAGAAATCAAAAGCAAGCTGGGTATCAAACGCGTGCGGGGCGACACACTGGGCTATCTGCAGCGCTCGTTCATCGGCTGTGTGTCCGATGTGGACCAGCGCGAAGCGCGGGAGGTGGGCGAGAAAGCTGTGCAGTTCGCCATGTGGGGCAAGCAGGACGGCTCGGTCGCCATCAAGCGTACAGGCTTTTATTCGGTGGACTATGAGCTGCTGCCTTTGGAGGCTGTCGCTGGCAAAACGCGGGTCATGGACGATGAATTCATCACCGCCGACGGCACCGGTGTGACCGATGCCTTTCGCATGTACCTGCGGCCCTTGTTGGGCTCGGGCATGCCCGACGCTTTCCGATTGCGCACCAATCCGGTGGCCAAAGTGTTGCGTCCCGCCTAGGCTGCACATGCAGCCCCACCAACGCGCTGATCTGGTTCGTATCGCCAAACAGGCCATGGCGGACCATGGCCTGGAGGCTGACTTTTCAGCGGCAGTAGAGCAACAGCTTGCCACCATCGGCGCCCTGCGCCGCAGCGATATGCTGCAGGTGCAAGATCTCACCGATCTGCTGTGGTGTTCCATTGACAACGACGACTCGCGCGACCTCGATCAGCTCAGCCACTCCGAGGTGTTGGAGCAGGGCGCAGTGCGCATCCGTGTGGCCATTGCCGATGTGGATGCGTTGGTGGTCCGCGACTCGCCCATCGATGCCCATGCCCGCACCAACACCACGTCGGTGTACACCTCGGCTTGCATTTTCCCCATGCTGCCGGAGAAACTGTCGACGGATCTAACGTCCCTCAACGAGCAGCAAGAGCGTCTGGCCGTTGTCACCGAGATGGTGTTCAACGCCGACGGATCACTGGCGGGTTCTACCTTGTACCGCGCGTGGGTGCGCAACCACGCCAAGCTGGCGTATGACGCCGTGTCTGCCTGGCTCAACGCCAAAGCGCCCATGCCCCATGCCGTGGTTGCGGTGGCCGGCATGGAAGAGCAGCTACGCACCCAGGACGCCATGGCGCAGCAACTGCGCGCACGCCGCAAGGCGCAGGGTTCACTGGAGTTCGAGACCTTTCAGCCGCGCGCCGTGTTCCAGGGCGAGACGGTGGTGGGTATCGAATTGCAAGAGCACAACCGCGCCCGCCAGTTGATTGAAGAACTGATGATTGCCACCAACGGCTGCACCGCGCACTATTTGGCATCGCGCGGCGGCATGTCGCTGCGCCGTGTGGTGCGCTCACCGGACCGGTGGCTGCGCATTGTGGCGGTGGCCAAAGACTATGGCGACGTGCTGCCGCCCGAGCCGGACTCGCAGGCCCTCAGCGCTTTTCTGGCCAAGCGCCATCGCATTGACCCGCTGCGCTTTCCCGATCTGTCGCTGGTCATCGTCAAGCTCATGGGCGCGGGCGAGTACGTGGTGGAGTCGGCCCACGGTACGCCTATCGGGCACTTCGGGTTGGCTGTGCGTGACTACACCCACTCCACTGCGCCCAATCGGCGTTTCCCGGACATGATTACCTCGCGCATGATCAAAGCCGCGCTGGCCAATGCCAAGTCGCCATACAGCGACAAAGAGCTGGCAGACTTGGCCCTGCATTGCACACGCCAAGAAGACGCCTCGCGCAAAGTGGAGCGGCAGATGCGCAAGTCCGAGGCAGCGTTGGTGTTGGAGAGTCGCGTTGGCGAGACCTTTGCAGGCGTGGTCACCGGTGCCGCACCTAAAGGCGTGTGGGTGCGCATCTTTTCACCGCCTGCGGAGGGCAAGCTGGGCTTTGGCAGTCAGGGTTTGGCCGTGGGGGACAAGGTGCAGGTGCGGTTGGAGTCGGTCAGTGTGGAGCGCGGGTTTATTGATTTTTCGCGCGTGTCCCCATAAGCGCGGCGGCAATGATCATGGCCGCCGCCAGCGCAATGCTCCAGGTGAATGCGCGGCCAGAGACCAGCATTAGCAGCGCGGTAGACGCCAGCGGCGTGATGTAACTCAAGATTCCAATCTGGCGCGCGTCGCCCAGCTTGAGCGCCTTGTCCCACATAAAAAACGCCGCACCCAAAGGCCCCAAGCCCATGGCCAGCAATAACAAATAGTCCTGTCCGGAAAGTGAGACGCTGGCCTCTAGCAGCACATGGCACCCCAGCGACAGCGCGCCCGACACCAAGCCGAACAGGCCCACAGCCGCCGTGCTAAACGCTGCCACCCGCTGTGTCCACAGCGAGTAGCTGGCCCAGATAAATGCTGAGCCCAGCGCCAGCAGGTAGCCCCAAGACCAGTCGCCAAAACTGGCTGAACCACTGCCACCCGCAGTACCCGTGCCGCCACCGCTCGCACCCACAATCGCCACCGCTGCCCCGGCAAACCCCAGCACCGCCGCCAGCACATGCACCGCGCGCAACTGCACTCCCTTGAGCAGCAACGGAGCCAGCACCACCATGAACAATGGCCACATGTAGTTCACCAGATTGGCCTCTACCGGCGGTGCAATGCGCAACGCGAGGAACAGCAGAAAGTGAAAGCCAAATAGGCCATACACACCCAGCAACAGCGTGGTGGGCGCAATGCGCCACACGCTGCGGTCACGCCACACCACGGGCAGCGCCAGCGTGCTGCCCGCCACCAGGGCAATGCCGGTCAACAAAAACGGCGGCACATTGCGCAGCGCCACGCCCAGCGATGCAAGCGTGGCCCACAAGGCGATGGCACCGAGCGCCCACCATGTAGCCTGGGACTTGGAATGGCCAATAGATTGGCGATTGGGCTGTGTGTTGGCGATGGAATCGGTTTTCATGCGACCGGGAGTTTATCCGGGGCGCTGATCGGTGGAGGGGCGCTTCCACAGGTTGATGCCGCCCTCTACCGCGTATTGGTCAATGGAAGCCAGCTCAGCGGCACTAAAGCCGAGGTTTTTCATCGTACCCACCAAATCCACGATTTGCGCCGGTTTGCTGGCACCAATCAGTGCCGACGTGACCCGTGTATCGCGCAGTACCCAGGCCGTGGCCATTTGCGCCAGGCTTTGGCCACGGGCTTGGGCAATCTCGCTGAGCGCACGCACATGTTTGAGATTTTGGTCGCTCAGGTGGTCTGGCGTGAACGAGCCGCCGCCGGGGCGGTTGATGCGGGCATCCGCAGGCACGCCATTCAGGTATTTGTCGGTCAGCAGGCCCTGTGCCAGCGCGCTAAAGGCGATGCAGCCCACGCCGGTATCGTCTAGTGCGTTCAGCAAGTCTTCTTCTATCCAGCGGTTTAACAGGCTGTACGACGGCTGGTGAATCAGTGCTTTCACTCCCATACTTTTCAGAATGGCGGCGGCCTCACGCGTCTTGCCCGCCGAGTAGCTGCTAATGCCGACGTACAGCGCTTTGCCTTGCTGCACCGCGCTGGCCAGTGCACCCATGGTTTCTTCCAGCGGGGTGTCGGGGTCGAACCGGTGGCTGTAGAAAATGTCCACGTAGTCCAGGCCCATGCGCTTCAAGCTCTGGTCCAGGCTGGCCAGTACGTATTTGCGCGATCCGCCACCTTGGCCGTACGGGCCGGGCCACATGTCCCAGCCGGCTTTGCTAGAGATGATCAGCTCGTCACGGTAGGGCTTGAAGTCGCGGCGCAGGTGTTCACCAAAATTGGTCTCGGCGCTGCCATAGGGCGGGCCGTAGTTGTTGGCTAGGTCGAAGTGGGTGATGCCCAGGTCAAACGCGGTGCGCAGCATGTCGCGCTGGGTTTGAAACGGTGTGGCATCGCCAAAGTTGTGCCACAGGCCCAGCGACACGGCCGGGAGTTTGAGGCCACTTTTACCGCAGGTGCGGTAGGGCATAGTGCCGTTATAACGGTCAGGTTGGGCTTGATAGTTCATGGGTAGATACTATCAACTATGAACGAAGACACCCCCAAGATTCAAGAACCCCGCACTTGGTGCAACGACGGCTGGACCGCCCAGGTCATCAAAAACGATGATGACGACGGCTGGGCCGTGGCCATGACCAAATACGGCGCGCGCGAACCCGCCCTGATCGGCCCCTGGACCATGGGCCGCGACAAAAAGAACCCCAAGCCGTTGGACGTGAATGCTTTCAATACCTTGGTCAAAACCGCCAGTGAATTTGTGCGCCGCAGCGAGCAGCAGCTGCACGCTTCGTTGCACCAAAGCATTGCCGTGAGCTGCAACGCTGGCCGTGTGACGGTGTACCTGGACATTGAGCCGGACGACGACAACCCCAGCGCCCAACTCACAGCGCGTGATGAAGGCGACGAAGTGTTAGCCCAGGTGCGTGTGGCACCCTCATTCAAGCTGAATAGGACCAGTGCGGTGGCATGGGCGGATGGCGGGTTTGCTAAGCCTAAATAAGCAAAATAGGCCTCTAGCCCCCGTGGGGCATGCGTAAGCAGCTATTAAATTAGTAGCAAATCACAGTACCTGATTAGGCGATTGAAGTCCCCATAGCGTGCCCTGCCTGCACATCGGCGTGGTAGCTGGAGCGCACCATCGCACCCACAGCGGCGTGCTTGAAACCCATTTTGTACGCCTCGGTCTCGAACATCTTGAAGGTGTCGGGGTGCACGTAGCGGCGCACCGGCAGGTGGCTGGTGGAGGGTGCGAGGTATTGGCCGATGGTCAGCATCTCGATGTTGTGGGCGCGCATGTCGCGCATGGTTTCCAGAATTTCTTCGTCGGTCTCGCCCAGGCCCACCATCAGGCCACTCTTTGTGGGGACGTTGGGGAACAAGGCCTTGAACTTCTTGAGCAGGTTCAATGAAAACTGGTAGTCCGAACCTGGGCGCGCTTCTTTGTACAGACGCGGAATAGTTTCCAGGTTGTGGTTCATCACATCCGGTGGCGCAGCCTTCAAAATTTCCAGTGCGCGGTCGTCGCGGCCACGGAAGTCGGGCACCAGCACTTCGATCTGCGTCTTGGGCGAAAGCTCGCGCGTCTTGCGGATGCACTCCACAAAGTGGCCGGCACCGCCGTCACGTAAGTCGTCACGGTCCACGCTGGTAATCACCACGTAGTTGAGCTTGAGCTGGGCGATGGTCTTGGCCAGGTTGTCGGGTTCGTTCACGTCCAGCGGATCGGGGCGGCCATGGCCCACGTCGCAAAACGGGCAGCGGCGGGTGCACTTGTCGCCCATGATCATGAAGGTGGCCGTACCCTTGCCAAAGCATTCGCCGATGTTGGGGCAACTGGCTTCTTCGCACACGGTGACCAGCTTGTTGGCGCGCAGTGTTTCTTTGATTTCGTAAAAACGGGTGGTGGGGCTGCCGGCTTTGACGCGAATCCAGTCCGGTTTCTTGAGCACTTCGCCCTGCACCACTTTGACCGGGATGCGCGATAGCTTGGCAGCAGCCTTTTGCTTGGCCAAGGGGTTGTAGTCTTCTGTGGATTGCGCTTCGCGCACCGTAGGGTTGGTGGCGGTGGTGTCTTGACTGTGGCTCATGGGGCAGGGGCGCCTTAGGGCGCGAGGTAGGTTGCGAGCTTTTGGCTCAACACGTCGGCGGCATCAGACCAACCAACATAGACCCCGATTGTAGAAAGGTCCACGGTTTGCAGGCGGGCGTAGCCGCATGGGTAGATACGTGAGAAGGGTTCCAGATCCATGGCAACGTTCAGCGCCACGCCGTGGTAGGAGCAATTACGGCTGACTTTGATGCCCAAGGCGGCGATTTTTCCGAGTCCGGTGAAGTCGGGTTGTACGGACAAAATTGGGTCTGCGCCCGCGGGCTGCGTGCTTGGTTCCGATCCCGATTTACGGGGTCTTTGCTCCAGAGGCGCGTGGCCAGTGGGGTCGTCCAGCCGCACATAGATGCCCGGGGCGCCCGCAACGCGGTGGCCCGTCACGCCAAAGTGGAGCAGCGTTTTAATCACCGCTTCTTCAATGCGGTAAACATATTCTTTAACAAAGTAGCCTGCGCGCTTGAGGTCAATCAGCGGATACCCCATCACCTGACCCGGGCCATGAAAAGTGACCTGACCACCTCGGTTGGTTTGCACCACGGGGATGTCGCCTGGCATAAAAATATGCTCCGCCTTGCCCGCCAGGCCTTGGGTAAATATCGGTGGATGCTCACAAATCCATAGCTGATCACGCACAGTGGACACGGGCCCCACGTCTCTTTGGTCTGTAAATGCCTGCATGGCGGCGATCGTGGGCAGGTATTCCACGTGGCCGAGGCGGGATACCGCGATATCCACGGGCTACAGCACTACTTTAACCATGGGGTGGGTGCTCAGCGTGCGGTACAACTCGTCAAGCTGCTCGCGGCTGGTGGCGGTGATGGTGATGGTCACGCCAAGATAATTGCCGCCTTTGCTCTCGCGCAATTCAATGGTGCTGGCGTCAAACAATGGATCAAACTCTTTTGCTATTACGGTGATGGCATGCACCAGTCCATCCACTTTATGCCCCATAACTTTGATGGGAAACTGGGAGGGGTACTCAATCAGAGATTCTTTGCTGGGGTCTTGAGGTGTGGGCACAATGACTCGTTAGTGTGTTGGACCTGGGCTTCAGGCAATCCTTGCTATGGCGATCTAAATTATCGCAGTGCGTTGCCTATACGGTCAGCCGTGCCATATTTCCCCAGCGGCGCTTGATGCGGCAGCGGGTTTCTACGTATAATCGACGGCTGTACACAAAACGCAGTTTGTAACCTAGGCGTAATTTGACATGATCACAATAGCGCCTGATTCGGATGTGAAAGATGATGATTCTGACTTCACCCCGCTGACTGCAGAGCAGGCAAAATCACTGCGCGAGCAGCATCCCTCGCTCTCACCTTGGTGGGTGGTAGTGGGTCAGGTGGTTGTTGGCGCTCTGGTGGCGCTGATTGCTTGGTGGGTGTCTGGCAAAGAGTCAGTAGGTATATCGGCTGCTTGCGGCGCGGCGGCAGTGGTTATTCCGGCGACGCTGTTTGCGCGAGGGGTAACCGGACAATTCGCTTCAGCAAACGCAGGGTCTGCGGTGCTGAGTTTTTTTGTCTGGGAATTTGTAAAAATTGTAGTGACGGTGGCGGTGCTTTTTGCGTCGCACCGTCTCGTTACTAACCTGAGTTGGCCGGCAATGCTGGTGGGCCTGGTGGTGACAATGAAGGTGTACTGGTTGGCATTGGCGGTCAAACGCAAATCAAAGCCAGTGCTGAACGAAACGCTTAACGGCAAAAGTAACTGATAAGAGTAACTGATGGCTGCTGAAGAACACGCTGCGGAACATGGCCTTACGGCCGGTGAATACATTGGTCACCACCTTACCCATTTGCAAACCACCAAGCAAAATGGCGTTATCGATTTCACAGTATTCAATATGGACTCGATCTTTTGGTCGGTTCTGTTGGGTGTAGTGGGGTTATTCTTCATGTGGCGCGTGGCCAAAAGCGTCACGTCTGGCGTGCCCGGTCGCATGCAGGCAGCGGTAGAAATTCTGCTTGAAATGGTCGACACGCAAGCTAAAAGCATTATTCACAATGCCGAGTCGCGCAAGTTCGTAGGTCCTTTGGCTTTGACGGTGTTCATGTGGGTGTTCTTGATGAACTCCATGGACTTTTTGCCAGTGGATTTGATTCCCTTAGTTTGGGAAATGATCTACGGCGCTGCGGGCCAAGACCCACACCACGCGTACATGCGCGTTGTGCCTACTGCTGACCTTTCTACCACTTTGGGTATGTCTTGCGCTGTATTGCTGGTTTGCCTGTACTACAACATCAAAATCAAAGGTGCTGGTGGCTGGGCGCATGAGTTGGTGACTGCACCATTTGGTACCAGCAAGAACCCTATCTTTGCTCTCATTCTGGGCGTGCTGAATGTCAGCATGCAATTGATCGAATTCACAGCCAAAACCGTGTCTCACGGCATGCGGTTGTTCGGGAATATGTACGCTGGCGAGCTGGTGTTCATGTTGATCGCGCTGATGGGTGCGGTCGGGTTTGGGTCGGCTACGGGCATTGCTTTGTGGTTCGGTCATGTGGTGGCGGGTACGGGCTGGGCGATCTTTCACATATTGATCGTCGCGCTGCAGGCCTTCATTTTCATGATGTTGACTCTGGTGTACGTGGGTCAAGCCCATGACCACCACTAGTTTGTCAGTTGGTTAGTATTTTTTGTTTTCTTGTTAACTTAAATCCATAGGAGCTCTTAAATGGAACACGTTCTTGGTTTCGTCGCTTTGGCCGCTGGCCTGATCATTGGCTTGGGCGCTGTCGGCGCATGTATCGGTATCGGCATCATGGGCAGCAAGTACCTTGAGTCTGCAGCCCGTCAGCCTGAGCTGATGAATGAATTGCAAACCAAAATGTTCTTGCTGGCTGGTCTGATTGACGCTGCGTTCCTGATTGGTGTTGGTATCGCCATGATGTTCGCGTTCGCCAACCCCTTCGTGTTGAAGTAAGCCCTTTCACCTCATCCAACTTAGAGAGGTGTTGTTGTGAGTATTAACGCAACATTCTTCGCACAGCTGACGGTGTTCTTCCTGTTGGTGATCTTCACGATGAAATTCGTGTGGCCACCCATCGCGAAGGCACTCGATGACCGTGCTCAGAAAATTAGTGATGGCCTCGCTGCCGCTGACAAAGCCAAATCCGAACTCTCCGTTGCTAACAAGCGCGTAGAAGAAGAGCTGTCCAAGTCTCGCAATGAATCCGCTGTCCGTCTGGCAGATGCAGAGCGTCGCGCACAGGCTATTGTGGAAGAAGCCAAGTCCAAGGCAACTGAGGAAGGCAACAAGATCATTGCTGCTGCCAAGGTTGAAGCGGAACAGCAAACTGTGAAAGCCCGTGAGACTCTGCGTGAGCAAGTCGCTGCATTGGCTGTCAAAGGTGCTGAGCAAATTCTTCGCAAAGAAGTTAACGCTGGCGTTCACGCGGACCTGCTGGGCCGTTTGAAGACCGAGCTGTAAGAGGACGACATGGCTGAACTCGCCACTATTGCCCGACCTTATGCAGATGCCTTGTTCAAGGCGTCTGTTCAAGATCTGTCGGCTGCGTCAGTCTGGCTCGATGAGCTGGCTGCCATTGCTGGCAACGCCCAGTTGCTTCAGTTTGCTGATAGCCCTAAAGCGACCTCTGCACAAGTGTTTGAATTGGTATCCGGTGTTGCGAAAGCAGTCACCAGCGACCATGCCAAAAACTTTTTGCACGCTGTCATTGATAACGGTCGTCTCAGTGCGCTGCCAGAAATTGCCTTGCAGTTTCGGGCCTTGAAAAACGCTCGGAGCGGCTCTTCTGATGCCGTCGTGCACAGTGCTTTCCCGATTGACGGGGCAGCACTTGCCGACGTGGCTGCAACGCTCGAAAAGCGTTTTGGTCGCAAGCTGAACGTGACGGTTGAATTACAACCCGAACTGATTGGTGGCATTCGCGTGGTGGTGGGGGACGAAGTTCTTGATACATCCGTCAAGGCCCGTCTGGAACAAATGAAAGTGGCACTCACAGCGTAAGGCACACAGCCTACGCTCTGAGTCCCTAACCAAAGAAAGAAGGAAAGAGTAATGCAACTCAATCCCGCAGAAATTTCTGAACTGATCAAGAGCCGTATTGAAGGTCTGTCTGCTAACGCCGACGTCCGCAATCAAGGTACCGTTATTTCGGTTACCGACGGTATCGTTCGCATTCACGGTCTGTCCGATGTGATGCAAGGCGAAATGTTGGAGTTCCCCGCTGGTAGCGATGGACTGCCAACCTACGGTCTGGCCTTGAACTTGGAGCGTGACTCGGTCGGCTCCGTGATTTTGGGTGAGTACGAGCACATCTCTGAAGGCGATACCGTTAAATGTACCGGGCGCATTTTGGAAGTGCCAGTGGGTCCTGAGCTAATTGGCCGCGTGGTCAACGCTTTGGGTCAACCTATTGACGGCAAAGGCCCAATCAACGCCAAAATGACTGACGTGATTGAAAAGGTTGCGCCTGGTGTGATCGCACGTAAATCCGTCGATCAGCCTATGCAAACTGGTTTGAAGTCCATCGACTCTATGGTGCCAATTGGCCGTGGTCAACGTGAGTTGATCATTGGTGACCGTCAAACCGGCAAGACTGCCGTAGCTATTGACGCGATCATCAACCAAAAAGGTCAAAACATGACCTGCGTTTATGTCGCGATTGGCCAAAAAGCTTCTTCGATCAAGAACGTGGTTCGTGCATTGGAACAAGCTGGCGCGATGGAATACACCATTGTTGTGGCAGCCTCTGCTTCTGAATCGGCTGCAATGCAGTACGTGTCAGCCTACTCTGGCTGCACCATGGGCGAATACTTCCGTGATCGTGGGCAAGACGCCTTGATTGTGTATGACGATTTGTCCAAGCAAGCTGTTGCTTACCGCCAAGTGTCCTTGCTGTTGCGTCGCCCACCAGGCCGCGAAGCCTACCCTGGCGACGTCTTTTATCTCCACAGCCGTTTGTTGGAGCGTGCAGCTCGCGTGAACGCTGAGTACGTAGAGGCTTTCACCAAAGGTGAAGTCAAGGGCCAGACCGGTTCTTTGACAGCGCTGCCTATTATCGAAACCCAAGCGGGTGACGTGTCGGCCTTCGTGCCCACCAACGTTATTTCGATTACTGACGGCCAGATTTTCTTGGAGACATCGCTGTTTAACGCAGGCGTACGCCCCGCGATTAACGCCGGTATCTCCGTGTCCCGCGTCGGTTCTGCAGCGCAAACTAAAGTGGTGAAAGGCCAGTCCGGCGGTATTCGTAACGACTTGGCGCAGTACCGTGAATTGGCGGCTTTCGCCCAGTTCGCATCTGACCTGGACGAAGCGACCCGCAAGCAGCTCGACCGGGGTGCGCGCGTAACTGAACTGCTAAAGCAGAAACAGTACAGTCCTCTGTCGATCAGTATGATGAGCGCTTCTTTGTTTGCCGTGAACAAGGGTTTCATGGACGACATCGAGGTTAAGAAGATCTTGGCGTTCGAGTCTGGTCTGCAGTCTTACCTTAAAGACAAGCATGCTGCGCTCATGGCTAAGGTGGAAGACACCAAGGCTTTGGACAAAGATGCAGAAGCTGAGTTGACTGCCGCCGTTGCTGCGTTCAAAAAATCTTTTGCTTGATTTCCACCTGATCACAAGGAGCCTCTGATGGCAGCAGGTAAGGAATTACGCACCAAGATCAAATCGGTGGAAAACACCAAGAAGATCACCAAGGCCATGGAAATGATCTCGGTCTCCAAAATGCGCAAGGCGCAGGAGCGTATGCGCGCTGCCCGCCCTTACAGCACGAAGATCCGAGACATTGCCACCAACTTGGGCCAAGCGAATCCTGAGTACGTGCACGCATTCATGAAGACCAATGACGCAAAGTCAGTCGGCATGATTGTGGTTAGCACTGACAAGGGATTGTGCGGTGGCTTGAACACCAATTTGCTGCGGCAAGTGACTGGCAAATTGCGTGAAACGCAAACTGCTGGTCAAACCACGCAAGCAGTTGCTATAGGTAGCAAGGGTTTGGGTTTTCTGAATCGTGTAGGGGCTAAAGTGGTGTCTCATGTGACTCACTTGGGTGATCGTCCCCATTTGGATAAGCTAATTGGCCCTGTCAAGGTGCTGTTGGATGCTTATGTCAAAGGCGAAGTGAACTCAGTACACATTTGCTACAACAGGTTTGTCAGCACGATGAAACAAGACCCTGTGGTTGAGCAACTGTTGCCGCTGTCTGCTGCCAAAATGCAAGCCGAAAGCAAAGCAGAAGGCACCGGCCACGCATGGGACTACCTCTATGAGCCCGATGCGCAAACCGTTATCGACGATTTGCTCGTGCGCTATGTCGAGGCACTGGTGTTCCAGGCGCTGGCAGAAAACATGGCATCTGAGCACGCTGCGCGTATGGTAGCCATGAAGGCTGCCACAGACAATGCCGGTAGCGTCATTGGCGAACTCAAGCTCATTTACAACAAGACCCGTCAGGCTGCAATTACTAAAGAGCTGTCTGAAATCGTGTCTGGTGCAGCTGCCATTAGCGGCTAAGCAAATTTAAATATTATTGGAGCGAAAAATGCAAGCCCAAGGAAAAATTGTTCAGTGTATTGGTGCGGTGGTGGACGTTGAGTTCCCACGAGACCAAATGCCCCGCGTGTATGACGCTCTCAAAATGGAAGGCTCTCCGCTGACCTTGGAAGTGCAGCAGCAGCTCGGCGACGGTATCGTGCGTACCATTGCGCTCGGTTCTTCCGACGGCTTGCGCCGTGGCTTGGTGGTGTACAACACCGGTGCGCAAATCACTGTGCCCGTTGGTAAAGCCACTTTGGGTCGCATCATGGACGTGTTGGGCACGCCTATTGACGAACGCGGTCCTGTAAGCCTGGAACAGACAGCTTCTATTCACCGTAAGGCACCTACTTATGACGAATTGAGCCCATCACAAGAGTTGCTGGAAACCGGCATTAAGGTGATTGACTTGGTTTGCCCGTTCGCTAAAGGCGGCAAAGTTGGCTTGTTCGGTGGTGCCGGTGTGGGCAAGACCGTGAACATGATGGAGCTGATCAACAACATCGCTAAAGCGCACAGTGGCTTGTCCGTGTTCGCTGGTGTGGGTGAGCGTACCCGTGAAGGTAACGACTTCTACCATGAGATGGCAGACTCCGGCGTAGTGAATCTCGAGAATCTTGAAGAGTCCAAAGTGGCCATGGTGTACGGTCAGATGAACGAGCCTCCAGGCAACCGCTTGCGCGTTGCTTTGACTGGCTTGACCATCGCTGAGTCGTTCCGTGACGAAGGCCGTGACGTGTTGTTCTTTGTGGACAACATTTACCGCTACACATTGGCCGGTACCGAAGTGTCCGCTCTGTTGGGCCGTATGCCGTCCGCCGTGGGTTACCAACCGACATTGGCCGAAGAGATGGGCCGTTTGCAAGAGCGTATTACGTCGACCAAAGTTGGCTCCATCACTTCTATCCAAGCCGTTTACGTGCCTGCCGATGACTTGACCGATCCATCTCCTGCAACAACCTTTGCTCACTTGGACTCCACCGTGGTGTTGTCTCGTGACATCGCTTCTTTGGGCATCTACCCTGCTGTGGATCCTTTGGACTCCACCAGCCGCCAGCTGGACCCCTTGGTAGTGGGCACTGATCACTACGAGACCGCACGTGCTGTGCAAGGTACGCTGCAACGCTACCGCGAACTGCGCGACATTATTGCGATTATGGGTATGGACGACTTGGCTCCTGAAGACAAGTTGGCCGTGGCCCGTGCCCGTAAAATTCAGCGTTTCTTGAGCCAGCCTTTCCACGTGGCTGAAGTGTTTACCGGTTCCCCTGGTAAGTACGTGTCCTTGGCTGAAACCATCCGCGGCTTCAAGATGATTGTTGGCGGCGAGTGCGATCACTTGCCTGAGCAGGCCTTCTACATGGTCGGCACCATCGACGAAGCGTTCGAAAAAGCTAAAAAAATCTGATTGGCGTAAAACATGAACACCATCCACGTTGATGTTGTCAGTGCCGAAGAGTCCATCTTCTCCGGCGAGGCTAAATTTGTAGCCTTGCCCGGTGAGGCCGGTGAACTCGGCATTTATCCACGCCACACGCCGCTGATTACGCGCATCAAACCCGGCTCGGTTCGCATCGAGAAGGCTGACGGTAGCGAAGAGTTTGTGTTCGTGGCTGGTGGCATTCTGGAAGTTCAGCCTCACTGCGTTACTGTGTTGTCTGACACGGCGATTCGCGGCAAGGATTTGGACGACGAGAAAGCCAATGCTGCCAAGGCGGCGGCAGAAGAAGCCGTCAGGAACGCCAAGAGCGAGCTGGACTTGGCCAAGGCAACTTCTGAGCTGACTATGATGGCGGCACAGATTGCCGCGTTGCGCAAGTTCCGTCAGCGCAAGTAAACCCTGTAGGGTTGCGCTAACAAAAAAACCGCCTTTAGGCGGTTTTTTACTTTCAGGCTTGACCTACGCCGCAGATCAAATCAAGGCAGGTGCATCGGGCAATTCGTTAGGATTTGTGTGCCCAGCTTGCACCGCAAAATGCTGCTGCAACACCTCGCCTACTTCGGCGATAGCGCGAACTAGGCCAC
>JBEGPS010000005.1:0-11430 GCA_041181325.1 Pseudomonadota bacterium | reverse complement strand
GCGCGATGGCCGTAGCGTTGCCGATATTCGTGACAAGCTGATGTTTGGCGAAAGCAATATTGGCGACGTGGGCCACGAAGGCCACAGCAAAGCCGCCCGCATGCCCGATGAAGCCGAAGTGTGCGGCTGCAACGGCGTGAACAAGGGCACCATTTGCAAAGCCATTCGCGACAAGGGCCTGTTCACACTAGACGAGGTGCGCAAGCACACCAAGGCCAGCGCCAGCTGCGGTTCGTGCACCGGCCTGGTGGAGCAAATCATCATGTTCACCGCAGGCGGCGACTACAGCGCCACCCCCAAGACCAAAGCCATGTGCGGCTTCACCGACCACGGCCACCAAGCCGTGCGCGAGGCCATCGTGGCGAACAAATACCTGACCATTGCCCAGGTGCAGCAGGGCATGGGATGGCGCACGCCCAACGGCTGCTCAAGCTGCCGCCCGGCGCTGAACTACTACCTGATCAGCAGCTGGCCCAAAGAGGCCAAAGACGATCCACAAAGCCGCTTCATCAACGAGCGCAGCCACGCCAATATCCAAAAGGACGGCACCTACAGCGTGATCCCCCGCATGTGGGGCGGCGAGACCACTGCCGACGAGCTGCGCCGCATTGCCGACGCTGCCGACAAATACAAAGTGCCCACCATCAAGGTGACTGGCGGCCAGCGCATTGACTTGCTCGGCGTGAAAAAGGAAGACCTGGTCAACGTCTGGAAAGACATCGGCATGCCCAGCGGCCACGCCTACGCCAAGGCGCTGCGCACCGTCAAAACCTGTGTGGGAAGCGAGTGGTGCCGCATGGGCACCCAAGACAGCACGCAAATGGGCAAAGACCTGGAGCACGCCATGTGGCGCATGTACGCCCCGCATAAAGTCAAGTTTGCCGTGAGCGGTTGCCCGCGCAATTGCGCTGAGGCTGGTATCAAAGACGTGGGCATCATCGGCGTGGACAGCGGCTGGGAAATGTATGTGGCCGGCAACGGCGGCATCAAGACCGAAGTGGCGCATTTCTTGGTGAAGGTGAAAACCGCCACCGAAGTGCTGGAGTACACCGGCGCGTTTTGCGAGCTGTACCGCCAGGAGGGCTGGTACCTGGAGCGCACCGTGCATTACGTGAACCGCGTGGGCTTGGACTACGTCAAAAAGCGCATTTTGGAAGACCACGAGGGCCGCAAAGCCCTGTGGGAAAACCTGCAGTTTGCGTTGGACGGTGAGCCCGACCCTTGGTTTGACTTCAAGGACGCGCAAGTAGACACGCGCCAGTTCGAAACCGTGAAAGCTTAAGCACAAACTTGGGAACAAACGTATGCAACGCAGAACCGCAATCACACTAGCCGCAGCAGGCGCTCTGGGCTTGGCACTACCTGCAGCCCAAGCGCAAGTACTAGACCTGAGCGATGCCATCAATAAAGCCGGACGCCAGCGCATGCTGAGCCAGCGCATGGGAAAAGCGTGGCTGGCCCTGTTGCAAGGCGTCGAAAAAACCAGTGCGCAAATGGTGCTGGACAAATCCATGGCGCTGTTCGATCGGCAATTGGTCGAGCTCAAGGCCTTTGCGCCCAATCCTGGGCTTGTGTCAACCTACAGTGCTCTAGAAGTAGCGTGGCAAGAATACAAAACCGCACTGGTAGGGAGAGCACCTTCTCGTGAGGCTGCATCCTCACTCCTGCAGCTCGATGCCAAAGTGCTGGCACTGGCGCACCAAGGCACCGTGCAATTTGAGGCCGCACAGGCCAAGCCCGTTGGCAAGCTGGTCAACATTGCTGGGCGCCAGCGCATGCTAAGCCAACGCATGGCCAAGTTTTATCTGGCCAATGCGCTGCCGGTGGATGCCAAGTTTGCAGTGGCAGAAATTGCCAAAGCACGCGCCGAATTTGGTGGTGCCATGGACGTATTACGCAATGCGCCGGAGGCCACTCCCCGTATCAAAGAAGAGCTGACATTGGCCGATGGGCAGTGGGTGTTTTTTGATGCAGCACTGCAGCGACTGGAAACGGGTGCCCAGAGCTCCAAGTCCATGACAGAGGTGTTTATAGCCAGTGAAAACCTGCTCTCGGTTATGGACCGGGTCACCGGGCTGTACGCTGCAGTAAGAACTTAAGCACTGCATAAAAATAGCAACTCGAAAGACCGATATGACCGAATGGACCCTGATCTGCACATTGGAAGACATCCCCGTACTGGGCTCGCGCCGCGTAGAGCGCGCCAGTGGGCTGGACGTGGCCGTATTTCGTAACAGCCAAGACGAAGTGTTCGCCCTGCTCGACCGCTGCCCCCACAAAGGCGGCCCCCTGAGCCAAGGCATTGTGTTTGGCACCAGCGTGGCCTGCCCGCTGCACAACTGGACCATTGGCCTGTGCGACGGCCAAGCCAGCGCGCCCGACGAAGGCTGCACGCCAAAGTTCAGCGTCAAGCTGGAAGGCGGCCAGGTCTTTTTGAACAGCGCCGAATTGCAAGGCCACGCCACTGCGGAAACACGCCCCATCGCCGGCCCAGCCCGCCGCAGCGCAGCAGCATGAAAGAAACTCGCTCTACCTGCCCCTACTGCGGTGTGGGCTGTGGCGTCATCATTCAAAGCACAGGCCAGCAAATCACCGGGGTGCGCGGCGACCCAGACCACCCCGCCAATTTTGGGCGGCTGTGCTCCAAAGGAAGCACGCTACACCTCACCGCCACCCAAGAGGTGACGCTGCAGAGTCGCTTACTGCAACCGCTGCAGCGCCTGCAGCGCGGTGGTGCCACGCAAGCCGTGGGCTGGGACGCTGCGCTCACCACAGCCGCAGACAAGTTTGCCCAGGTAATTCGCGACCACGGGCCGGATGCAGTGGGCTTTTATGTGAGTGGCCAGCTGCTGACCGAAGACTATTACGTCTTCAACAAGCTGGCCAAGGGCCTGATTGGCACCAACAACATCGACACCAACTCGCGCCTGTGCATGAGCAGCGCGGTGGCGGGCTACAAAAAAACGCTGGGGGCCGACGCCCCGCCTGCCTGCTACGACGACGTCAACCACGCACAAACCATTTTTATTGTCGGCTCCAACACGGCCTACGCGCACCCTATTTTGTTCAGGCGCATTGAAGACGCCAAGAAAAACAACCCCGCGCTGAAGATTGTGTTTTGCGACCCCCGCCGCACTGATACGGCCGAGATTGCGGATTTGTTTTTGCAAATCCAGCCCGGCACCGACGTGATGCTGTTCAACGGCATGCTGCACCTGATGCTGTGGGAAGGCTGGGCCAACCCCGAATACATTCGCAAGCACACCAACGGTTTTGACGCCATCAAGGCCACCGTGCGCGACTGCACACCCGACGCTGTAGCGGCAGTGTGCGGCATCAGCAAAGACGACCTGCTGCAGGCCACGCGCCTGTTTGCCCAGTCAAATGCCACCTTGAGCTTGTACTGCCAGGGGCTGAACCAGTCCAGCAGCGGCACTGCCAAAAACATGGCACTGATCAACCTGCACTTGGCCACCGGCCACATCGGCAAACCCGGCGCAGGCCCGTTTTCACTGACCGGCCAGCCCAACGCCATGGGCGGACGCGAAGTGGGCGGCCTGGCCAACCTGATGTCGGCCCACCGCGACATGGCCAACCCCACGCACCGCGCCGAAGTGGCCGCACTGTGGGGCGTGCCTTCTGTGCCCGACAAGCCCGGCAAAACCGCGGTGGACATGTTTCAGGCCGCCGCCGATGGCGAAATCAAAGCGCTGTGGATCGCCTGCACCAACCCCGCGCAAAGCATGCCCGACCAGGCCACGGTGCGCCGCGCGCTGGAGCGCGCCGAGTTTGTGGTGGTGCAAGAGGCATTTGCCAACACCGCCACCTGCCGCTATGCCGACTTGCTGCTGCCCGCCACCACTTGGGGCGAAAAGGAAGGCACGGTCACCAACAGCGAACGCCGCGTCTCCCGCGTGCGCGCCGCCGTGCTGCCACCCACACCCTCCGGCATGACAGACAACGGCCCCCGCCACGACTGGCAAATTGGCATTGACTTTGCACAGCTGCTGGAAAAGCGCCTTGCCGCTCGCCCTGAGCAAGTCGACGGGTCCTTGTTCCCCTACACCACGCCAGAATCCATCTGGAGCGAGCACCGTGAATCCACCCGGGGCCGCGACCTCGACATCACTGGCATGGACTACGCCGCGCTGGAAGCCACGCCCCTGCAATGGCCCATGCCTGAGGGCACATCGCAGGGCAAAGTGCGCTTGTATGAAGACGGCGTATTCCCCACAGCCGACGGTCGCGCCAACTTTGCCAACGTGCAGTACAAACCGGTGGCAGAGGCGCGCGAATCACGCTACCCGTTCTCCCTGACCACCGGCCGCCTGCGCGACCAGTGGCACGGCATGAGCCGCACCGGCACACTGGGCCGTCTGTTTGGCCATGTGCGCGAACCGGCCCTGCAAATGCACCCGCAAGACATGGTGCGCCGCCTTTTAAAAGAAGGCGACCTGGTGCATGTGACCAGCAAGCGCGGCAGCATTGTGGTGCCGGTGCAAGCCAGTACCGACTTGGGCCTGAGCCAGGTGTTCATGGCCATGCACTGGGGCGAGGAATATTTAAGCGGCGTCAGCGCCACCGGCCAGCGGTTGGCAGGCGTAAATGCGCTCACCACATCGGCCTATTGCCCGGACTCCAAGCAGCCCGAATTCAAACACTCTGCAGTCAAGGTACTCAAGGCCGAAATGCCCTGGACTCTGCTGGCCATGGCCTGGCTACCTGCAGACCGTGCACTCGCTGCACGCACTGCGCTGCAGGCACTCATGGCACAGTTTCCGTTTGCCAGCTGCACGCTGTTTTCCAACGGCAACAGCGAGCAAGAGCGCACGGGCGTGCTGTTTCGCGCAGCCAGCCATGAGGCAGCAGCAGCGCCAGTGCTGGAACAGATTGAAGGCCTGCTGGGCTTGACCGGCCCCAAAGTGCTGCGCTATGCCGACATCAAACGCGGCCAGCACCGCGCCATGCACTTGCAGGACAGCGATGCGGGTGTCACGCTGGATGGCTTTTTGCTGGCCGGTGACACCAGCGCGCAAGCCTGGATTACCACCGTGCTGCAAGACACCCTGCCCGCCCAAACCTATGGCCGCGCCCTGCTGGTACCCGGTGCCAAACCCCCAGTGGCGGTGGTGTCCAGCGGCAAAGTGGTGTGCACCTGCTTTAACGTGACCGACGTGGCCATTGAAGCGCAGTTGAAACAGTGCACCGGCTCTGACAAAGAGCGCCTGGGCGCATTGCAAGGCGCGTTGAAGTGCGGCACCAACTGCGGATCGTGCGTGCCGCAGTTGCAACGCATGGTGAGAAGTAAGGCCCCCACGCTTGTCACTGCGTGAACTGCGCTGCCCCCCGAGGGGGCCCTCGCGCCTTAGGGCGGCCTTGCGGCGCTCGAGTCGCCCCCACTTTCGCAATAGCGGCATAAGCTCATAGCCCAAAGTCATCAAGGCTGGCGGACAATCCACCGATGGGCATTGGCAAATACATCAAAGAAATCGGGCGCGGCAAAGACGGCGCGCGCGCGCTCAACCGTGAGCAGGCGACCGACTTGTTCGGCCAAGTGCTCGATGGTTCTGTCACCGACCTAGAGATTGGCGCGTTTTGCCTGGCCATGCGCATCAAAGGCGAAACCGCTGAAGAAATGGCAGGATTTCTGGACGCCACAACCCAGCGCATGGCGCTGGTGCCGGTGGGTAGCACCCCGGTGGTCAGCATTCCCACCTACAACGGCGCACGCAAACTGCCGGTGCTCACGCCTCTGCTAGCGCTGCTGCTGGCGCGCGAGGGATTGCCGGTGTTGCTGCACGGCACGGCTACTGAATCCAGCCGTGTTTTTACGTCAGAAGTACTGGCAGCCCTTGAAGTACCTGCGCAAGCAGCTATTAAATCTATAGCAAATGGCGCGGTGCATTTTGTGCCCACTGCAGTGCTGTGCCCCGGTTTGCAGCGCCTGCTAGACGTGCGCCGCGTGGTGAATTTGCGCAACCCGGCGCACAGCCTGGTCAAGCTGATGAACCCCTGCGCTGGCAAAAGTTTGATCGTCAGCAGCTACACCCACCCGGAATACGCCATCTCCATGGCCGAAACGTTTGCGCTCATGCACAGCAACGCCCTGCTGATTCGCGGCACTGAAGGCGAGTCCGTGGCTGACCCGCGCCGCACCCCCAAAATGCAGGCATTTTTAAACGGCCAGGCCACCGACTTGCAAGCCTACCAAGCGGGTTCGCTCACCACCCTGCCTGATCTGCCGCAGGCCATTGATGCCGCCAGCACCGCGGCCTACATTCGCAGCGTGATGGGCGGTGCCCAGCCAGTACCTGCACCGATTGCCCAACAGGTGGCCCACATATTGCATCTGGTTGCAGCACTATGAAATACGACCTATCAAGCGCCCCTGAGCGCGGCCAAGTCACCCTGGTAGGCGCAGGCCCCGGCGACCCAGAATTGCTCACCCTTAAAGCGCTCAAAGCCATTCAGGCCGCTACCGTGCTGTTGGTAGACGATTTGGTGAACGAGGCCATCGTTGCCATGGCATCGCCCACAGCACGGGTGGTGTACGTTGGCAAGCGTGGAGGCTGCAAGTCCACACCGCAATCGTTCATCGAAAAACTCATGCTGACCGCCGCCCTGGAGGGCGAAAACGTGGTGCGCCTCAAAGGCGGCGATCCGTTCATGTTTGGTCGTGGTGGCGAAGAGGTCGAGAGCTTACAAGCCGCTGGCGTGCGCGTGACTGTGATCAACGGCATTACCGCCGGGCTGGCAGCCGTCACGTCTCTGGGCATGCCATTAACCCACCGCGACTACGCCCATGGCGTCGTGTTTGTCACCGGCCACGCCAAGCCTGGCGACACCGGCACCGACTGGCACCTGCTGGCCCAAACCGCACACCAGGCCAAGCTGACACTGGTGGTCTACATGGGCATGAGCGGTGCCGAGCGCATCCAAAACGAAATGCTCAAGGGCCTGCCCGCCGACACGCCGGTCGCCATTATTCAAAACGCAAGCCTGCCACAGCAGCGCCAAGCCGTGTGCAGCCTGTCGCAACTGCACGCCACTATTGTTCGGGAGCAACTGGCCAGCCCCAGCGTGATCGTGGTGGGCGATGTGGTCCGTGGTTTGATGGCGCTTGCCCAGTCCAGCCTCGCGACCAAGGTAGCTTGACGGCATAGTTGGTGCGTTTACTGGGGCTATCTGAATAGTCCACACCATTACACTGCTGTTCATGCACAGTTTTGATGTCGTGATCGTAGGTGCCGGAGCCGCCGGTTTGTTTTGCGCTGGAGTGGCGGGCCAATTGGGCCTGAAGGTGTTGGTACTCGACCACAGTGAGAAAGTGGCCGAAAAAATTCGCATCTCTGGGGGCGGCCGCAGCAACTTCACCAACATGGACGTGAGCGCGGCCAACTTCATCGGCGACAACCCTCGCTTTGCCAAATCTGCGCTGTCGCGCTACGCCCCGGCCGACTTCGTGGCGCTGGTTAAACAACACAACATTGCGTTTCACGAGAAGCACAAAGGCCAGCTGTTTTGCGACCGCTCAGCCGAAGACCTCATCACCATGCTGCTGGCCGAATGCGCCGCAGGTGGCGTGGAGCGCTGGCAACCCTGCAAGGTAAAAAAAATAACGTTTTTGGCCTCTAGCCCCCATGGATCATGCGTAAGCAGCTACGAAATTGATAGCGATCGTGGGCGCATTCACTGCGGCGCGCTGGTCATTGCCACGGGCGGCCTGTCGATTCCAAAGATCGGCGCCACCGATTTTGGCTACCGCGTGGCCAAGCAGTTTGACCTGCCACTGGTCACACCGCGCCCCGCTTTGGTTCCACTTACTTTTGACGAGTCTGCCTGGGCCCCGTTTGCGCAGTTGTCCGGTTTGTCACTCCCCGTAGAAATTGCCACCGGTGGCAAAAAGTCCAGCATGGCATTCAAAGAAGACCTGCTGTTCACCCACCGCGGCCTCAGTGGACCGGGCGTGCTGCAAATATCGAGCTACTGGCAGGCGGGTGATGTGATTCGCCTCAACCTGGCCCCCACAATCGCCATTGCTGCCCACCTAGCAGACGCCAAAAACACTTCACGCAAGCTGATTGCCAACGAGCTTTCTGGGCTGGTGCCATCGCGGCTGGCAGACACCTGGGCCGCCCAAGGCGCAGCACTGGGTCACAACTGGGAACGGCCCATCAATGAAGCCTCTGACAAAGCCCTCATTGTTCTGGCCGAACGCCTGAGTCGCTGGGAAATCACCCCCACCGGCACCGAAGGCTACAAGAAGGCCGAGGTCACCGCTGGCGGCGTTGACACCAAAGCGCTATCGGGCCAAACCATGGAGTCCAAGCAGCCCGGCCTGTTTTTTATTGGCGAAGTGGTCGATGTCACTGGCTGGCTGGGGGGGTACAACTTTCAGTGGGCATGGGCCAGTGCTTTTGCATGCGCAAAAGCACTGGCCGAACGGCGTAAATAGCGCTGCGACTGAAGCAGCTATAATGTTGGGCTAACTTGGCAGTTCCCCCATCGGCCAATACTAGTTATAGATGGGGAAATACCGCTGAACGAGACATACGGGGCCCGATCTCCCCTGTGACCATCGGACAGCAACTTTTGGAATTCATTACGTAATGACAACGATCCGTGTAAAAGAAAACGAACCCTTTGACGTCGCCCTGCGCCGCTTTAAACGCACTATTGAAAAATTGGGTTTGCTGACCGACTTGCGCGCCCGCGAGTTCTATGAAAAGCCCACTGCAGAGCGCAAGCGTAAGAAGGCAGCCGCCGTCAAACGCAATTACAAGCGCATCCGCAGCATGCAATTGCCTAAGAAACTTTTCTAAATTTCAGCCTAAAAAATTGTTTTAATTTTTTAGTGGGATTGAGTATTCACTCTGTCCCAATTGTCTAGAGTTATCTAGGCCAAAAAAGCTCGCTTGGGGACGCTCCTGCGGGCTTTTTTTAATTTCCAGGACCACTGCTATGTCACTCAAAGACCAAATCACCGAAGACATGAAAACCGCCATGCGCGCCAAAGATACCGAGCGCTTGGGCACCATCCGCCTGTTGCTTGCGGCCTGCAAGCAGCGTGAGGTGGACGAGCGCATTGTGCTCGACGATGCTGCCGTGGTGGCCATTGTTGACAAACTGATCAAGCAGCGCAAAGACTCCATCGAAGCATTCCAAAAGGCCGAGCGCACTGATTTGGCCGACAAAGAGGCAGCAGAGCTGACCGTGTTGCAGGCTTACTTGCCACAACGTATGAGCGCCGACGAAGTGCTGGCCGAAGTCAAAACGATTGTGGCCGAACTTGGTGCTGAATTGGGCCGCGGTGTGGGCCCCGCAGACATGGGCAAGGTCATGGGCGTGGTGAAAGCCAAGCTGGCCGGCAAAGCCGAAATGGGCACGGTGTCTGCGGCTGTCAAAGCGGCATTGGCGGGATAAATAAAAAGGGACCTGATGGTCCCTTTTTCCACGGCGGCAATGCAGTCCGCTCAGCTACCAGCCAGTTTCATCCGGTTGATCAATATCGACCCTACCGTTTTGGCACCGTAGTTGTAGGCATCCGCGCCTACAGCTTCAATGCCTTTGAGCATGGCCTTCATGTTGCCCGCGATGGTGATTTCTTGCACCGGAAATGCAATGCGCCCTTTTTCGACCCAGAAGCCACTGGCTCCGCGAGAGTAGTCGCCGGTAACATAGTTCACGCCTTGGCCCATCAAGTCGGTCACAAACAGCCCTGTACCCAGCTTTTGCAGCATGGCATCTAAATCGTCGCTGGCCTGGGTCAGGCGTGACGTGAAGGTCAGGTTGTGCGAGCCGCCTGAGTTGCCCGTAGTTTGCATGCCAAGCTTGCGGGCGGTGTAGGTGCTTAAAAAGTAGCCTTTCACTTTACCTGCCTCCACCACGGTACGAGCGCGCACGCGCACGCCCTCATCATCAAACGGCGAGCTGCCTTTGCCGCGAAGAACGAATGGGTCTTCACGCACGTCGATGTGTTTAGGCAGCACTTGCTTGCCCAGTGAATTCAGCAAAAAGGTGCTCTTACGGTACAGCGCACCACCGCTGATGGCCTGCACCAATGCACCTACCAAGCCAGCAGCCAAGGGCGACTCAAACAGCACGGGG
Source organism: Pseudomonadota bacterium (assembly GCA_041181325.1). GTDB lineage: Bacteria > Pseudomonadota > Gammaproteobacteria > Burkholderiales > Burkholderiaceae_C > Allorhodoferax. Next base: position 1,323 of record JBEGPS010000005.1, on the reverse strand, counting down.
CACTCCACTGTGGCGATTTTGCGGGCCTTTAATTTACTTAAAGCACGCTCTGCAGCGTAGCGGCCAATGGCTTGGGGCGAAGCAAGTTCGTTGGCATCGCGCATGGAGCTGTACCAGCCGTCGCGCTGCATATCGTCGCCCTTGCCCGCGATGGGTGATACCGACACTGAGTGGCGCGAGCTGGCGTAACCACCACGAAATCCACGCGTGTGGGCACTGAAAAAATGCGACTGCTGGGCCGACACCGCAGCACCTTCGCTGTTGGTGATGCGTTTATCCACTGTTAACGCGGCGTTTTCACATTCCAGCGCAAGTTGCATCGCTTGCTCGCTGTTGACAGCCCATGGAAAGAACAAATCGAGGTTGCGCATGCGCTCGGACTCGGGCGCAATGTCGTCTGCATCGGGCAGGCTGGCAAAGGTGTCTTCTGCGGTGAAACGGGCAATGTCGAACGCGGCGCGCACGGTTTGCTCAATAGCGGCGTCAGAAAAATCTGAAGTGCTGGCATTGCCACGGCGGTGACCCACATAGACCGTGACGCCCAGCGATTTATCGCGGTTGCGTTCTACATTTTCCAACTCACCATTGCGCACGGAAACGCTCAGGCCGCAGCCTTCGGACACTTCGGCGCCTGAGTCGGTGGCACCCAATTTCTTGGCATATGCCAAGGCGGTGTCCACTCGGGTCTCGAAAAATTCGCGGGTGTAGGCAAATCCACTGTCAGCGGGTTTGGCTTGTACCGAGTTGGTTTGGGGCTTGCGTTTGGGGGCTTGGGAGGGTTTCTTCATGGCGCAGCTATGATACTTGGCTATGTCACGCAAACTAAAAAAAGGCTATTACGTCAAGGGCCAGTTCGTCGCCGAAGGCAGCGCACTGGATCTTGAGTACAAGCGCGAACTCAAAGGCACGGATGAACCCACCCGTACCGACCTCAAACGCGAAAGCACCGAGCTGCAAAAACTGGGCGAAGATTTGCTCACATTGCGTGCCGACTTTCTCACCAAACTGGAGCTTCCCGATAAGCTGGTAGAAGGCGTGGCTGAGGCCAAACGCATTACCAACTTTGAAGGCCTGCGCCGCCAGATGCAATTCATCGGCAAGCAAATGCGCCTGCTTTCACCGCCCACCATTGACGCTATTCGTGCCGCAATCACCGAGCAGCACATGCCGTCCGCGCAAGAAACCATGGTGCTGCACCAGGCCGAGCAATGGCGCGATCGCCTGATTGCTGATGACGATGCGCTCGGTCAATGGCTCAACATCAGCCCGGAGACCGACAGTCAACAGTTGCGCTCGCTGGTTCGCCAGGCACGCAAAGATGCC
>JBEGPS010000004.1:0-9327 GCA_041181325.1 Pseudomonadota bacterium | reverse complement strand
GTGGCGGGGTAGGGGCCTACGATGTAGTCGCCACAGGCCAGCAGGCCGGGGGCGATGTGCATGGGCGGGCGCACCAGTGCGGGCGTGCAGGCAAAGGTGGCGCGCTTTTCCACCACGGTTTGCACTGGCTGCAGGGTCAGCCCCAGTTGGGCCTGTGCTTGCGCCAGCACCTGGGCTTGCAAGGTGTCGCGGTCGTCGTTGCTGGCGCTGACCACAAAAGCCAACAGGCCTGCCGGCCCGCCGAGCTGGCCGCGGTCGAAGACGAACTGCGCGGGCGCGGCGGGGGTAGCGGGTGTGGTTGCTGTAGCGGCCGTGGCAGCGTTGCTGTGCAGTGAGAGCATGGGCTGGCGCAAGCGCGCACCAGGAGCCCATGCGTAGACGGTGGCGATGGCTTCAAACTGCAAAGCCTGGGCGGTGGCAGCCCATCCGGACAACGCAGTTGCTATTGATTCAGGAGCTGCTTGCGCATATTCCACGAGGGCCGCAGCCGCATTGGATGATGAAGTAGCCCAAATAACGGCGTCAAACGGTTCGCCGTTCACTTGCCAGTGTGGTGATCCGTTAATGATGTTGGCCACACCAGAGTTGCTAGAGTCCTTTGCGGGCAGGACTCGCAGCGACTCTACCCGCGCACCCAGCCGCACCTCCGCGCCGCGCGATGCCAGCCACTGCGCGGCCGCTTGCGGGAACAGTCTGGCCAAATCGGTCATGGGCAACAGCAAGTTGGAGCTGCCTTGCCCCCCCAGCAGCGAATCGCGCAGCACCGTCAAAAATACCTGCCCGCTGGCGCGCTGGGCCGGGGTGTTGAGGGCCGACACACACAGCGGGTCAATCAGCGTGTTGATCACGGTGGGGGTGAGCGTGGCGCACAGGTCGGTCACGGTGGTGTGTGCCGGGCAATTAAAACCCTGCAACTGCCACTTTGCCGAGGCGCGTAGCAGCGACCATTTGTCCGCCCAGCCCCAGCCGCCTGCAGTCAGCATGCCCGCCAGCGCGTCCAGCGGCGCTGGCCACGCGGGCAAGGCCAAGCCGCTGCCATCGGCAAACTGCAAATTCAAGGGGGTGCGCAGGAGTGCGGTTTGGGGTTTGACGCCCACCAACTGCATGAGTCGCAGCGTCTCGGTATAAGCCCCAATCATGATGTGTTGGCCGTTGTCCAACACCACCGGTGTGCCGTCTGGCAAAGCGCCATTTAACGCTCTAGCCCGCCCGCCGACTGCGCGGGCTGCTTCAAAAACAGTAGCAGCGTGGCCATTCTGAACCGCAGCAACTGCCGCTGCCATGCCCGCCCAACCGGCGCCGACTATTGCAACTCTCATAGGCAAGCTGAGGCAGGTTTTACCGCCGGGCCGCCCCAATGCAAAACGCGGCCCCCTTGGGGGGCAGGGAGCCACACGCAGTGGGCGACCGTGGGGGCCATGTTCACAGCCTGCCCAAAGCCTGAACCTTCCACGCCAGCCACAGTTTGCGCAGTGGGGTGAGCTTGATGCGCTGGTGCAGCACCTGGAAGTTTTCCGCCTCAATCTCGCGCAGCAGCGTGCGGTAAATGCTGGCCATCATCAGGCCGGGCTTTTGGGCGCGGCGGTCGACGTCGGGCAGCAGGGCCAACGCTTCGTCGTACAGCGCGTGGGCGCGTTGGGCCTGAAACTGCATGAGCGCGGTGAAGCGGTCCGAATAGGTGCGTTTCAATACCTCGTGGGCCTTGACGTCAAACTGCTGCAGCTCGCTGACCGGCAGGTAAATGCGCCCGCGCATGGCGTCTTCTCCCACGTCGCGGATGATGTTGGTGAGCTGCAGTGCCTGGCCCAGTTTGTGGGCGTAGGCGGTGGTCTGCGGGCTGGTCTGGCCAAAAATACCCGCAGCCACTTCACCAACTTCGCCTGCTACGAGGTGGCAATAGCGCTGCAGGTTGGGGTAGTCCAGGTAGCGGGTTTGCTCCAGGTCCATCTGGCAGCCCTCAATCACGGCCAGCAGGTGGCGCGCTTGTATGCCGTAGTTAGCGGTGTGGGGCATCAGTGCCAGCATGACTGGGTGGCTGGGCTGGCCCGCAAACGCCTTGGTCACCTCACTTTGCCACCAGGCCAGTTTGGTCGCGGCCACGCCCGCGTCGACCATGTCGTCCACCACGTCATCGACTTCGCGGCAGAAGGCGTAGAACGCGGTAATGGCGGCGCGCCGCGGGGCGGGCAGGAACAAAAAGGCGTAGTAGAAGCTGCTGCCGGAGGCTGCGGCTTTTTCTTGAACGTAGGTCTCGGGGGTCATGCGGCTTATTGTCGCTTAGGCTTGGGAGAGTTGCTGGCGCCGGGCTGCGTGCTTTGCTACGTGTCACCCCGCCTGCGGCCTCCTTCTTTACCTTCGCAAAACACACAGCCCAATCGACAATGCCTCGCGACTTTTGTAGTTGCCACTTACCACCCAGCATCAGGCTAGGGGTGGGCATTCTGCGAAGGTAAAGTGGGAGCCCGCAAAGCGGGCGGAGGACACGGAGCAGAATGACCGCCCCTAGCCTGATGCGTGCGAACACCAATGGCCCAAAAAGCCAGGCTACATCCAAAGCGCCCGCCAAAGCATCAAAGGCACATCCCACTTGCCCACAGTAGGCCGCCGGTTCAACGTGGCAAAGTTCAGCGCCTCGATCTTGTCCAGAATGCGCAACCCCCCTTGCACCACTAACCGCAACTCCCATCCCGCCCGGCCCGGTATGCGGTGCACCAATTTTGAGCCTTTTAGCATGCTGGCCCTCGCCGCATATGCGTAAGCAGCTATCAATTGTGTAGTAGCTGGCGTTTGCCTTTGGGCCAATACATCGGCCTGACTCACCCCAAACTGCGCGCGCATGGCGGCGCTTAGGTAATAGCGGCCCCGGGGGATGTCCACGCTCAGGTCTTGCCAAAAGTTGATCAGTTGCAGCGCTGTGCAAATGGCGTCGCTTTCCAGCAAGGCCTGCTCTGACGTGACGCCATACAGGTGCAACAGCAGCCGCCCCACCGGGTTGGCCGAGCGGCGGCAGTAGTCCAGCAACTCGGCGTCGTCGGCATAGCCTGCGCGGTCGCGGGTTTTTTCGATGTCTTGCACAAAGGCGTCTAGCAGGTCGTGCAGCAGTTGCGCTGGTAGTTGATGCGTTTGGATGGCGGCGCGCAGGGGCAAAAATACGTGCGGCCAAGTAAGGCTGTGCTGACTTTGTGCGCGGCCAACCGATTCACCCGCATAGCTTGCTTCCAGCACTTGCCGATACGCTTGCAGCTCGGCCAAACGCTGTGCGGGTGTGGCATCGCCCTCGTCTGCAATGTCGTCTGCGGTGCGGGCAAAGTGGTAGATGGCCGCAATGGGGGCGCGCAAGTGGGCGGGGCAGAGCCACGACGCGACCGGAAAGTTTTCGTAATGGTCTATGGGCGCGGCGGCCGCCGGGGTTGGGGAGGAGGACATGGGCCGATTTTGCCTGCTGAACTGCGGGGCAATTCGAGTGGCTGACTTGACAGCCACCAAGGATTCTTCTAAATTACTAACCAACTGGTCATTAAATGTAGAATTTGACCGTTAGTTACCGATTTCGGTTTCTCTTTTGTCAACTTCGCGGGCTTATTTGGCCCGTTTAAGTGATTGCACATTGCCCGCTCGACACCCTTTTTTTGTCCGTTTAGTTGCCTAGTCGCACTGCACCACCATGCCAAAAACCTCTATTTTCAGAAGCCTCACGCTGATTTCAGCCGCTGTAGTGTTGTCCGCTTGCTCTAAGCCTGTCCCAACCGATGAGCCCATTCGGGCGGTCAAGGTGGTCACCGTGGGCGTAGGTTCAATGCAGGCGAGTTATGAGTTCGCTGGCGAAGTACGCGCCAGAGTCGAATCTCGTTTGGGCTTTCGGGTGGCGGGCAAGCTGATCAAGCGCCAGGCCGAAGTGGGCCAGCGCGTTAAAGCGGGCCAGGTGATGGCACAGTTGGACCCGCAGGACTATCAATTGTCCGCCGACGCTGCCCGCGCTCAGGTGTCCGCCGCGCAAACCAACCGCGATTTGGCCGCGGCCGACTACAAGCGCTACAAAGACCTGAAAGACCAAAACTTCATCAGCGGTGCCGAGCTGGAGCGCCGCGATGCCACCCTGAAAGCCGCCCAAGCCCAGCTTGAGCAAGCGCAGGCGCAGCTCAGCGGGCAGGGCAACCAGGCGGGCTACACCACCTTGGTGGCCGATATTTCGGGCGTTATCACTTCGGTGGATGTTGAAGTGGGCCAGGTAGTTACCGCCGGTACGCCGGTCGTGCGCATTGCCCAAGACGGGCCGCGGGACGTGGTGTTTGCGGTGCCCGAGGACAAAGCGCCCTTGATTCGCGTGGGCTCAGCGGCAGAAGTGCGCGGCTGGAATGCCAAGACCGCACTCGCAGGCACAGTGCGCGAAGTGGCCGCCAGTGCTGACCCAGTGACCCGCACTTTTGCGGTCAAAGTTGCATTGGCCGCTGCGGATGCGTTGCCTTTGGGCACCACGGTGTCGGTAGTGCCCACTGCGCTGGGCCATGGCGGTGTACAGGCCATCAAGTTGCCCACCAGCGCTTTCCGTCAAGACGGCAAGTCGTCCGCCGTTTGGGTGCTTGATGCTGCCAGCATGACAGTGAAGTTGCAGCCGGTGGTGATAGCCACTGCAGATGGCAATGACGTGGTGGTGGCCGCTGGCCTGCAGCCGGGCATGCAAGTGGTGGTGGCGGGCGTGCATGTGTTGTCACCCAATCAAAAGGTCACCATTTATAAAGAAAAACAGCCAGTGGCCCCCGCCGTGCCTGCGCAGCCAGCTATGAATTCTGTAGCAAAGTGAGCCACAGATGAAACAAGATCAACCCAAAGAGGGCTTCAACCTCTCCAAATGGGCGCTGGAGCATTCCGCGCTCACCCGTTATTTGATGATCGTGCTGATGATTCTGGGCGCCACCGCCTACTTTCAGCTCGGGCAGGATGAGGACCCGCCGTTTACCTTTCGCATCATGGTGGTGCGCGCCTTTTGGCCGGGTGCCACGGCGCAGCAAATGGCCGAGCAGGTGACCGACAAGATCGAGCGCACTCTGCAAGAGGTGCCTAACGCCGACAAGATTCGCAGCTATTCCAAGCCTGGTGAAACCACCATCCTGTTTCAGGTGAAAGACTCCACCAAGGCCACCGACGTGGCCAATATTTGGTACACCGTGCGCAAAAAGGTAGGCGACATGCGTGCCACGCTGCCCGGCGGAGTGCAGGGGCCATTTTTCAATGACGAGTTTGGCGATGTGTATGGCGTGATTTACGCCCTCAAGGCTGACGGTTTCTCAGACGCTGAAGTCAAAGTGTTTGCCGACGACGTACGCCAGAAGTTGCTTAAAGTGCCTGATGTCAACAAGGTGGAACTGTTTGGCGTGCAAGACGAAAAGCTGTACATCGAAATCTCCCAAAAACGCCTGGCCCAACTGGGGCTGGACATGAACCAAGTGCTGGCGCAACTGAGCCAGCAAAACGCGATTGAGGGTGCGGGCACCATGCAAACGCCGCTGGATGTGTTGCAAGTGCGCGTAGCAGGTCAATTCGAGGCGGTGGAAGACCTGCGCGCCATGCCCATACGGGGAAGCTCGGGCAACCAGATCCGCTTGGACGACATTGCCGACATCAAACGTGGTTATGTAGATCCAGCGCAAGTCAAAGTGCGGTTTCAAGGCAATCAGGTGATTGCCATGGGTGTGTCCATGGCCAAGGGGGGCGACATCATTGCCATGGGCAAGGCGCTCAAAGCTGCTACTGAAAAAATCGCACTAACTCTGCCTGCTGGCATTAGCTTGGAAGAAGTGCAAGACCAGCCCACGGCGGTTAAGAAATCGGTGAACGAATTCGTGTCGGTATTGGTTGAGGCCATTGTGATTGTGCTGGCTGTTAGCTTTGTAAGCCTGGGCTTGCACAAGCGCGAAGGCGCTACCCGCTGGTACAGCCGCTACTACGTGGATATGCGTCCCGGCCTGGTAGTGGGCATCACCATTCCACTGGTGCTGGCGCTCACGTTTTTGGGCATGAATTACTGGGGCATTGGCCTGCACAAAATCTCGCTGGGATCGCTGATCATTGCACTGGGCTTGCTGGTAGATGACGCCATCATTGCGGTGGAGATGATGGTGCGCAAGATGGAAGAGGGTTACGACAAAGTGCGCGCAGCCACCTTTGCCTATGAGATCACCGCCATGCCCATGCTGACCGGCACGTTGATTACCGCCGTGGGCTTTTTGCCCATCGGTATTGCCAAGTCGTCTACCGGTGAATACACCTTTGCTATCTTTGGTGTGACGGTGCTGGCGCTGGTGCTCAGCTGGATTGTGTCGGTGTACTTTGTGCCGTACTTAGGCACCTTATTCCTGAAAGTGAAGCCCCACGGCGCGGGCGACCAGCCGCATGAGCTCTTCGACTCGCCGTTTTACAACGCGTTTCGCAAAGCGGTGAACTGGTGCGTAGAACACCGCTGGATCACCATTGGCGCAATGCTGCTGACCTTTGCGCTGGGCATTGTGGGTATGGGCAAAGTGCAGCAGCAGTTTTTCCCCGACTCAGCGCGCGCCGAAGTGCTGCTGGACGTGTGGTACCCCGAAGGCACTTCGTTTGCGGCCAATGAGGCCACCACCAAGCGCATCGAGGCGCGCCTGATGCAAGACCCGGACGTGGAAAGCATCACCACCTGGGTGGGCTCGGGCGTGCCCCGTTTCTATTTGCCGCTGGACAATATTTTTCAGCAAACCAATGTGTCGCAATTCATCATCCTGCCCAGGAGCTTGAAGCTGCGCGAACCCATGCGCATCAAGTTGCCAGCGTTGATTGCCGAGGAATTCCCTGAGGTGCGGGCCCGCGTCAAGATATTGCCTAACGGCCCGCCCGTGGCCTACCCGGTGCAGTTTCGCGTGGTGGGGGGCGAGCCTGCGGTGCTGCGCGAGCGCGCTGACGAGGTCAAAGCTGTTATGCGCCAGAGCACTAATACCCGTGGCGTGAATGACAATTGGAATGAATCCGTGAAAGTCGTGCGACTGGAAGTCGATCAGACTAAGGCACGCGCTCTGGGCGTGACAAGCCAGGTCATCGCGCAAGCGGCAAAAACTATGTTGTCGGGTACCACTGTGGGCCAATATCGCGAGGGTGACAAGCTCATTGACATCGTCTTGCGCCAGCCGTTGGACGAGCGAAATGCCATCACCGACATCGGCAACGCCTATTTACCCACCGCCAGTGGCAAATCGATACCACTCACACAAATTGCCAAGCCCACCTTCGGCTGGGAACCCGGTGTGATGTGGCGCGATGGCCGCGACTACGCCATCACGGTGCAAAGCGATATTGTGGAAGGCTTGCAAGGCGCCACCGTGACGAATGAGCTGCTGCCTCAACTTCGGGCGCTAGAGGCCAACTGGAAAGTCAAAGGCCTGAACGCCTACCGCATCGAAGTGGCTGGTGCCGTGGAAGAAAGCAGCAAGGGCTCCGCGTCTATTGCAGCGGGCATCCCCATCATGCTGTTTGTGACATTCACCCTGCTCATGCTGCAATTGCACAGCTTTAGCCGCGCCATGCTGGTGTTTTTGACCGGACCTTTAGGTATTGCGGGTGTGGCGGCTGCTTTGCTGCTGTCGGGCAGGCCATTCGGCTTTGTGGCCTTGTTGGGCGTGATCGCGTTGATGGGCATGATTCAGCGCAATTCGGTGATCTTGATCGACCAAATCGAGCAAGACCGCGCCGCGGGCATTCCGGCTTGGGACGCGATTGTGGAATCCGCCGTGCGCCGTTTACGCCCCATTGTGCTCACAGCCGCCGCTGCGGTGTTGGCCATGATCCCCTTGTCTCGCTCTACATTTTGGGGACCGATGGCCGTAGCCATCATGGGCGGATTGATCGTTGCAACCGTTTTAACGTTGCTTGCTTTGCCTGCAATGTATGCCGCTTGGTTCAAGGTTAGAAGAGAAGGCCATTTCGCAGGTTAAAATAGCGAGCTAACCGATTTCAAATGGGTGGCGACAAAGCTGCAAATAAGGTTTGCAGCCTCTGTTACCTCCCATTTTTGTTTTTTGCGCGGGTGGCGAAATTGGTAGACGCACCAGGTTTAGGTCCTGACGGTAGCAATACTGTGCGGGTTCGAGTCCCGCCCCGCGCACCACTCATTGAGGAGATAAGAATGGCTGTAACTGTAGAAACGTTGGAAAAGCTGGAACGCAAGATTACGCTGACACTGCCCACTGGCGTGATTCAGACCGAAGTTGATTCGCGTTTGCGCAAGCTGGCTCGCACCGTCAAGATGGACGGCTTTCGTCCCGGCAAAGTGCCCATGAACGTTGTTGCGCAGCGCTACGGCTATTCAGTGCATTACGAAGTCATGAACGACAAGGTTGGCGAAGCTTTTGCTAGCGCTGCCAACGAAGCCAAGCTGCGTGTCGCAGGTCAACCTCGTATTACCGAGAGCGAAGGCACTGTGGAAGGTCAAATGGCTTTTGATGCCATTTTCGAAGTATTTCCAGAAGTAAAAATTGGCGACTTGGCCAGCGCTGAGGTTGAAAAAGCCAGCGCTGAAGTGACGGAAGATGCGATCGACAAAACGATTGATATTCTGCGCAAGCAACGTCGCACTTTTGCACAGCGCCCACAAGATGCTGCCGCTGTTGATACTGACCGCGTGACCGTGGATTTTGAAGGCAAGATCGACGGGGAGACTTTTTCCGGCGGCAAAGCTGATGACTTTCAGTTCATCCTGGGTGATGGCCAGATGCTCAAAGAGTTTGAAGAAGCCACTCGCGGTATGAAACTGGGTGAGAGCAAGACTTTCCCATTGGCATTCCCCGCTGATTACCATGGCAAGGATGTCGCTGGTAAGACCGCTGATTTCATGGTTACTTTGAAGAAAATTGAAGCAGCTAATTTGCCGGCTGTGGATGGAGACCTGGCCAAAGGTTTGGGTATTTCAGACGCTTCGGTGGAAGGCCTACGTGCTGACATTCGTAAAAATCTGGAACGCGAAGTCAAATACCGCCTGCTGGGTCGCAACAAGCAAGCCGTGATGGACGCTTTGATTGCCAAGTCGGAACTTGATTTGCCCAAATCCAGTGTGCAGGCTGAACTCGACCGTATGGTTGAGAGTGCCCGCGCCGATTTGAAGCAACGAGGCGTGAAAGACGCGGACAAAGCTCCCATTCCTGATGACATCTTCCGCCCCCAGGCAGAGCGTCGTGTTCGTTTGGGCCTGGTGGTGGCAGAGTTGGTTCGCGCCAATGAGCTGCAAGCCAAGCCCGAGCAGATCAAGGCCCATGTGGAAGAGCTCGCTGCCAGCTACGAAAAGCCCGCAGATGTGATGCGTTGGTA
>JBEGPS010000003.1:0-23225 GCA_041181325.1 Pseudomonadota bacterium | reverse complement strand
GGTGCATCGCCCTTGTCGGCGCGCCAGCCGCGCTTGAACAGCGGCTCGCCCGAAGTGTCGATATACAGCGAGCAGCTGTCAGTGGTCAGGTGGGCATAAATGCGCACATCGGGCCATTGCGTGTCCACGTTGGGCCGCACGCCATGGGCCTTGTCACGGAAACGGTCGCACACCGCGTCCTTGATTTTCAGGGCCGCAAAGTTCAGCGAGGTGAGCGGGCTGTGCTGCGCGGTCACTTCCACCTTGATACTTTGTTTGGGCGTGAACCAAATCTCCCATGCCACCTCACTGGCAGCGCGGTACAGGTCTTGCTCGTTGCGGTAATCGGTGTACGACAGCTGCACCAGCACGCGCTGTGACAGGCGGCTGTGCAGGTTCAGGCGCATGGCATCGCGCCAGCTGGCGCGGGCCATCACGCCACCACGGCGAGTGAGCAAGTCTTCGCCCTTCAGACCGGTCAGGTCATGCACCTCATGGGCCAGGTAGTCTTCTACGCCTGCGGCGCATGGGAGGAATAGTTGGAGTTGGTTCACAAGGCTTTTCTCAGTGATGCTGGGGCAATTTTCAGCCCTTCGCGATATTTGGCCACCGTGCGCCGCGCGCACTCAATGCCCTGCTCTTTGAGCATTTCCGAAATCTGGTTGTCGCTGAGCGGCTTCTTGGTACTCTCGGCGGCGATAAATTGCTTGATGAGTGCGCGCACCGCCGTGCTAGACGCATTACCGCCCGACTCGGTGCCCAGCCCGGAGCCAAAAAAATACTTCAATTCAAAAGTGCCGAATGGCGTCGCCATGTACTTGGCCGTAGTCACCCGGCTGATGGTAGATTCGTGCAGACCCAGCTCGTCGGCAATTTCGCGCAGCACCAGCGGGCGCATGGCCATTTCGCCATAGCTAAAGAAACCTTTTTGCCGCTCCACGATGGCAGTGCTCACACGCAGAATGGTGTCAAAGCGCTGCTGAATATTTTTAATAAACCAGCGTGCTTCTTGCAAGCGCTGCTGCAAGGCGGCATGGCCAGCGCTATCTTTGCCACCCCGGTGGTTGCGCAGCACATTGGCATAAATGTCGTGCACCCGCAGGCGCGGCATCACTTCAGGGTTGAGCTGCACGCGGAATTTCGGTTGCATGCCGCCCGTGGGCTTGGCTATTTGCACCACCAACACATCGGGCACCACGATGTTGCGCTCCACGTCCACAAAGCGACGGCCTGGCTTGGGTTCCAAGCGGGCAATCAGTGCGATGGCTTCGCGCACCAGTGCGTCACTGCCCACGCCCAATTGCACCAGGCGCTTGATGTCGCGGCGGGCCAGCATTTCCATGGGCTGCGCGCAAATGCCCAAGGCCACTTTCAGCACCTCGGGGTTTTCGTTCAAGTTGTCCAGATCGTTTAGCCGCGCGGTGAGTTGCAGCCGTAAACATTCTGCCAAGTGTCGAGCGCCCACGCCCACCGGCTCCAGGCTATGCAGCAGGCCTAAGGCCACTGTGAAATGGTGCACCAGCTCGTCCTGCTGCTCTTCGTCCGCAGGGTTCAGACTGCGGGCCAGGTCTTCCAAGGGGTCTTCCAGATAGCCATCGTCGTTGAGTGACTCAATCAAAAATCGCAGCGCGGCAGCATCTTCCGCACTCAGGCGCAAGCTCAAGGCCTGGCGGTGAAGAAACGCTTGCAGTGATTCGGCGTTGCGGGCCAGCTCGGTGGCGTCTTTGTCTTCATCGTCACCCAGGTTGTTGGCGCGGGCTTTGGCGTCCACACCCCACTCACCATCGTCGGGTGCCGTCTCAGTGGTGCCGTCGCCTTCCCAATTGGGCTCGTCGGACCCTGTCAAAGGCGTGGATTCATCGTTATTTTGGTCGCTAGCGCCCGTGGATATTGCGTAATCAGCTATTAAATTAGGAGCAAATTCCATCTCGCGCTCGCCTTCGCTGACGGGCATATCAGCCTGGTCCAGGCCGAAGTCTTCGCGCTCAGCGCGTTCTTCGGCCATTTCCAGAAACGGATTTTCGTCCAACATCTGGTCCACTTCCTGGCTCAATTCAAGCGTGGACAACTGCAACAGCCGGATGGACTGCTGCAACTGGGGGGTGAGCGCCAGGTGCTGCGAGACGCGTAGCGAAAGACCTTGCTTCATCCAGCTACATTTTAAAATTCTCGCCAAGGTACACGCGGCGCACCTCCGCGTTGTTGACGATCTCAGACGGCGTACCCTGCGCGAGCACGGTGCCGTCACTGATGATGTAAGCGTGGTCGCAAATACCCAGGGTTTCGCGCACGTTGTGGTCGGTAATCAGCACCCCAATGCCCCGGGCTTTGAGGAAATTGATGATGCGTTGAATCTCAATCACCGCAATCGGGTCAATGCCCGCAAAGGGCTCGTCCAGCAAGATAAAGCGCGGCCGCGTGGCCAATGCACGGGCTATTTCCACCCGACGGCGCTCACCGCCCGACAGCGCCAACGAGGGCGACTCACGCAAATGCTCGACCCGCAGCTCTTGTAGCAAGCTAGTCAGGCGACGCTCAATCTCGGGACTTTTGAGAGGCTTGCCATCGTCATCAAGCTGGAGCTCCAGCACGGCCCGCACGTTGTCTTCGACATTAAGTTTGCGAAAAATAGAGGCTTCTTGGGGCAAATAACCCAACCCCAAGAGCGCTCGGCGATGAATCGGCATGTGCTCAATGCTTTGGCCGTCAATTGTGATGTCGCCTGCGCTGGCGCGCAGCAGTCCCACAATCATGTAAAAAGAAGTAGTTTTGCCTGCACCATTGGGTCCCAACAGGCCCACCACCTCGCCAGTGCGCACGGTCAGCGAAACGTCTTTCACCACTTGGCGCTTGCCATACGACTTTTGCAGGTGGTGCGCCTCCAAGCTGCCCGGCAACATGTCTTTCACTTTGATGCCCCGCCAAGGGTATTGGACTGGCGCAAGGCGGCTGGCGGAACTACCGGCGCAACACCGATACCCGGCTCTTGCTTGGGCGTAAGCACCGCACGCACACGCCCTGCAGGCGCGCTGGGCGTACCTGCGGCTGACTTGCTACCGCCGTCTACCGTGAACATATCAGTGGTGTTTTCGTACACGATCAAGCCACCGTTAATCTCATCGGCCACGGCGGTGCCACGCAAGCGCCGCAGCTGGGCTTTTTTGATGAACCGCACGGTGTCAGCCTTGCCGTCGTACTCAATGCTTTCGGCCAAGCCCTCAATGAACTCGTCCACTCCATCGCGCTTTTGGCGAAAAAAAGCCAAGGTATCTGGGGTGCCGGTAATCGTGCCGAACTGAAACCCATCAGGGTCTTGACGCACTTCAATCTGGCTGGCGCGCACCACAATGCTGCCTTTGGTCATCACCACGCGGCCCGTGAACACACTGATCTGTTTCAAATCGTCATAGCGCAGGGCGTCGGCTTCGATGTTCATGGGCTTACTACGGTCGGCTTTTTCGGCCAAGACAAAGCCTGCCGAAACTGCAAAAATACAGGCGACTAGCAATGATGCGAAGGGATTTTTCATAAAGGCACGAAACTTGCAGAGGGGGCGCTTGGGTGATTGTACCGAGCGACCGCAGTACATGGTGCCGACCACGCCCTTCCGGGCGGGTTTATTACACGGGCACCAAACTTAGCGACCGCTGCGAATGCTTGCTGTCAAGGTGTCCACGATCTGTAGCACGCGTTCCATATTGCCAGCCATAGAGCCGTCGCTGTAATACCGCCCGGCAACACCCATCGCCGGCACACCCTCTACCTTGTAGGCGTTTTGCAGTTGCTTCGAGCGTGTGGCTTTGGTGGCAACAGTAAATGAGTTGTATTGCTCCAAAAACTTGGCCTTATCAACACCTTGCTTAACTACCCAGTCGACAATGGCTTCACCAGTGGCTAGGTTTTGCTTCTCACCGTGAATGGCTGCGAAAACTTTGGCATGTAGCTTGTCCACCAATCCCATAGCGTCCAGCGCGAAATACAGTCTCTGCTGCGGCACAAAATCATCTCGAAACGCCACCGGTGCCCGGCGGAAAACCACGTCTTTGGGCAGTTTTTTAGTCCAGGCGTCGAGCGTGGGTTCAAACGCATTGCAGTGGGGGCAGCTGTACCAAAAAAACTCAACGACTTCAATCTTACCGGCCGGTGCATCAACGGGTGCACGTGGGTCTAACACTTGGTAGTCAGTGCCTGCCTCTGGTTTTTTACCTTGAGCCAGGGCCACCGTTGGCAGCCAACCCGATGCTAAGGCTGCACCCGCGGCCACTTGAGAAAATTCACGACGTTTCATAGGGATTGCTTTCAATTTTCAGTGAATGAGTCAGACAGAAAAGCGAGGTAATAAGTTCCGAAACTTCATCGCTTTAGCGCTGCACGCGCACCAAGGCCGTGTCTAAGCCAGCGGCATCCAGCTTGGCTTTGGAGCTCTCAGCTGCTTCTTTCTTTTCATAGGGGCCCACGCGCACTCGATACACCATGCGGCCCGATTGCTCTTTTTCGGTGATTTTTGTTTCGATCCCTGTCAGTGAAAGTTTGGCGCGCTGACCCTCAGCGTCTTCGGGTGTACGGTAAGCACCCACCTGCACAAAGTAAACAAATGGCTCGGCCTCGGCAGTCGACGTTTTGGCCTTTGCTTTCGCCAAATCGCCCAATGGGTCAGCAGATACTGCAGGCTTGGATTCGGTCTTTACATCTGCCTTGGCATCCGTTTTTGTTTCTGACTTTGCTTCCGACTTTGCAGGTGCCGTGGCTTCGGATACCGGCGTAGTGTTGGGTTTGGCTGGATTTTTTCCGTACAAAGGAGCGTTAGGGTCCCAGTCTTTATTTTTCTTGGCCTCGGCAGCGTCTTGGTCGGCCGTACGGCTCTGCACCTTGTTCATGAAAGGTACGGGCACTTTGGTGACGTACACCGCCACGGCCAACGCGGCGGCCAAACCCGCTACCACCCCGATGATGAACCCCAGCAGGGTTCCGCCTTGTTGCTGCTTCATATGCTGTCTCTTATCGTAGTTACATTTTTTGCGGGGCACTCACGCCCAGCACTGCCAAGCCATTGTGCAACACCTGCGCCGTAGCGGCCACCAAGGCCAGGCGTGCTAACTTGACGGTTTCGTCATCGACCAGGATGCGCTCTGCATCGTAATAGCTGTGGTAACTGGCGGCCAGCTCGCGCAGGTAAAAAGTCACATCATGCGGCGCAAAGTCCACTGCTGCGGCGGTCAGCATCTCGGGGTACTTGGCCAGCAGCAGCATCAGGGCCTGAGCTTGGGAACTTTGCAACGCTGACAAATCCACCGAGGACAAGACACTGCGGTCGCCACCCCAGGCTGCCAGCACCGAACAAATGCGCGCATGGGCGTATTGCACGTAGTACACCGGGTTGTCGTTGTTTTTGGCAACTGCCAAGTCCACATCGAAGGTGTATTCGGTGTCGGGCTTGCGGCTGAGCAAAAAGAACCGCACCGCGTCTTTGCTGGTCCACTCAATCAAGTCGCGCAGAGTCACATAGCTGCCCGCGCGCTTGCTGATTTTGACCTCTTCACCGCCCTTGACCACGCGCACCATGGTGTGCAGCACGTAGTCGGGGTAGCCTTCTGGAATGCCCACATTGGCGGCCTGCAAGCCCGCGCGCACGCGGGCAATGGTGCCATGGTGGTCGGTGCCTTGAATGTTCACCACCTTGGAAAAACCGCGCTCCCATTTGGCAATGTGGTACGCCACATCGGGCACAAAGTAGGTGAAAGTGCCGTCTTGCTTGCGCATCACCCGGTCTTTGTCGTCGCCGTAGTCAGTGGACTTGAGCCACAGCGCACCGTCTTGCTCGTAGGTTTTGCCGGCAGCTTGCAGGCGTTTGACCGCGTCTTCGACCTTGCCGCTGGTGTACAGACTGCTTTCCAGGTAGTAATTGTCAAACTTCACTGCAAAGGCTTGCAAGTCTAAGTCTTGTTCATGGCGCAAATAGGCCACCGCAAACTGGCGCATGCCGTCCAAGTCATTAATATCGCCGCTGGCAGTGAATTCGCGGTCATCGGACTTGACAGTTTTGCCCGCCAGAAAATCGGCGGCAATATCAGCAATGTAGTCGCCGTTGTAGGCCGCAGCCTTTTCACCGCTGGGCCATTGATCGTCACCGGGCTTGAAACCTTGGGCGCGCAAATGCGTGCTGCTGGCCAAGGTGCCAATTTGTACGCCTGCGTCGTTGTAATAAAACTCGCGGTACACATTCCAGCCCTGCGTATCGAACAGGTTGCAAATGGCATCACCCAACGCGGCTTGGCGGCCATGGCCCACATGCAAAGGCCCGGTGGGGTTGGCGGATACAAACTCCACCAGCATGCGTTGCCCGTTGCCGGGCTGTGCACCAAAACTTGCGGCTTGGCTCAGCACCTCACGCACCACCTCTTGCTTGGCAGCAGGCTTGAGGCGAATGTTGATAAAGCCAGGGCCTGCAATTTCTACGGCGTCCACCCATTGCACAAAAGCGGCCTGCGACAGCATGGCGCTGCGCAATGCCTCAGCCAATTGGCGGGGGTTTTGTTTCAGGGGTTTGGCTAGCTGCATAGCAGCGGTGGTAGCAAAGTCGCCATGGGCGGCCACTTTGGGCGACTCAAATACAGCTTTGGCTCCCGCACCGGGGGATAAGGTTTCAAGGCAAGCGGCCAGCGCTTTGAGAAGTTCGGTTTTGACAATGAGCATGTGGTGGATTTTACGGGCGTGACGTTTTGTTACTTTGCGCTCGGGTCATCCACATTGCCGCTAGATGCGTTATGTGCTGGAATCCCTATGTGGATTTTTTACCCACCCGGCTGCGCCGGCTGTCACATAACTTGAAAGACTTTGTATGAAAAAGCTAATTACTTTGGTGGCTTTAGGCTTGACTTTGGCAATGGGCGCTGCCCATGCAGCGGATGAAAAAGCAACGCCGCAACAAAACAAAATGAAGACTTGCAACGCCGATGCAAAAGCAAAAGACGTGAAAGGCGACGAGCGCAAAGCCTTCATGAAAAGCTGCCTGAGCGCCAAGCCCGCTGCGGCCGAAGGTGGTGCCACCACTCAACAAAACAAAATGAAAACCTGCAACGCCGATGCCAAGACCAAAGACATGAAGGGCGATGACCGCAAGAAGTTCATGAAAGAATGCTTGTCCGCTAAATAAGCGTTCAAAAAAACTCCAAAGCCCAGCATAAGTGCTGGGCTTTTTTACGGCCTCAAAGCACCAGCGAGGTGGGGGTTGGCAGCCCCTCGTTACGGACTCTGGCTATAGCCTTGTCCACAACCCATCTACTGCCTGGCCAAGACTGCTGCGATTTGGGCATCTTTTTCAGACCAAATATCTGCCAACCAGCGGTGAAAAGTGCCGCGAAATCCTGAGTCGCCCTCGTAATCACCCGCTGAAAACTCCAGTGGTATGGCCACCTGGCGCACACGCATCACAATGCGCGGCGTTCTACCGCACAGAAACTGCCAGAACGTGGGCACGCCTTCGGGGTAAACGATGGTGGCATCCACCAGCGACTGAAACTGTGCGCCCATGGCAGCCATGGCCAGCGCCAAGGCACCGGCTTTGGGTTTGAGCAAGTGCTTGTATGGCGAAGACTGTGCCTTGTGCTTCTCCGGCGTGAGTCGGGTGCCTTCGGCAAAGTTCATCACGCTGGTGGGCACTAGGGAAAACTTGGCGCACGATTTGCGCGTGCTTTCGCGGTCTTGTTGGCGAAGTTGCGGGTTCTTGCGCAGGGCAGCACGGTCGTGGCGCTTCATGAACGGAAAGTCCAGCGCCCACCATGCCAGACCTATCACCGGCACATAAATTAGCTCTTGCTTGAGAAAAAACTTGAGCATGGGAATGCGGCGGTTGAGCGTGTGCTGCAATACAAAAATATCCACCCACGATTGGTGGTTGCAGTTCACCAAGTACCAGCCCCGGTACGTCAAACCATCGACGCCTTGTACGTCCCACTGGGTGCGCTGGGTGAGCGCCATCCAGCCACTGTTGCAGGCAATCCAGGCGGTGGCAATGGCGTTGAGGATGGGGTCTACTATCTGTCGCACCCCCGCAAAGGGCAACACCAGTTTGACCACCGACACCAGCAACAACAAAGTACACCAGAAAAGGGTGTTGACCGCCAACAGCACGAACGCAATCGAACCACACACCACAGAAGGTAAAAAAGACAACATCGGGTTAGGCAATCGCAACCAGCGCGTCGGGCAAGGCAATCTTCTCGTCAGTGCTGAATTGGTAGTCCTTGAACACGTGCTCGGCGCTGAGCAATTGGTAGTTACCGTCTGCTGATTTCAGAGAGGTATCTTTCAGACGGTAGGTGAATTGGCCGCATGTCCAGCACTCAAAGTTGCGCATTTGGGTGCACAGGCAGGTTTTGTCTTTCACGCTGATGCGCTTGGCGCCGGGGTGCAGGGCCACTTCGCGGTTGTAGGCCTCGATGTACTGGCAGCTGCCTTTGGCATCGAGCAAATAGCCGTAGGCCTCGCAATTCGGGCGAATGCCGTCGCCAATGGCGGGGCTGTTGGACAGCATGCGCATAGGGTAGCCGGTGGGGGATATTTGGTTGACCTCAATGTTGTCTTCGCTGGTCTTGAAATATTCCTGCTTCACGTCGTCGGGCAAGCCGCATTCGTTGGTGACGGTGAATCGGGTGGCCACTTGCACCGCGCCAGCGCCGGATGCCAAGAAGCGCGCCGCGTCTGAGCCAGTAAAAATTCCGCCTGCGGGGATCAAAGGAATGTTCAGGTCGGTGGTCTTCATCCAGGCCTGTATCTCGGCCACGATAGTGGCCAGGTCGTATTGCGCCCAGTCCATGCCAAAGCCCAAATGGCCGCCGGCCAAAGGGCCTTCAATCACCACATAGTCGGGCTTGCGACCGGTGCGTTCGCTCTTCTTGAGGAACAACTGCAATGCGCGTAACGACGACACGATGATGCCCAGCTTCACGTCGTGAAAGCGGGGGTGGTCTTCTATCAGTGCAAAACTGCCCAGGTGCAAACCCGCTGCCAGCGTGATGCCCTCGATGCCCGAATCCATAGCCGCCCGCATGCGCACGCGCAGGGTCTCCTTGGGGGCGTTCATGGTGAGCTTTTCCATGCAGTTGATAAACACCATGCCCGGGCCGCGCTTGGCGTTCATGGTGGCTTCCACATGGCGCTTGGTGGCCTCTGCCAGCATATCCAAATCGAACTGGACCACCGACTTGTCGGAGTTGTCCATGTTGTATTTGTAGGTTTTGAGCTTGTCTTTGACGTACTTGGTGTTGAACCGGCGGTCCGACACCGTGGGCACCATGGCATCCGAGATATGGCCCACGCCACCCAAGCGGGCCGCTTCCAGCGCCAGATCGGCGGCAGAAATATCCACACCCATACCGCCCACCATGATGGGAACCAGTTCTTTTTCCCCTAAGCGAAGGCGAAAATCATCTACACGCGTCATTTGGAGGTGCCTGAAATAAATTACCCTGAATTATGCGGTGTGCGGATGAACGCCACATGACAGGGGTCAAGCGGCCCCAAGATAAGCCACTACGATGCCGCAAAAAAGCGCCATGCCCACCCAGTGGTTCAGCCGAAAGGCTTTAAAGCACCCTTCGCGGGTGCGGGTACGAATCAGGCTCCAGTGCCACAACACCTGCACCGCGGCCACCGTAACACCCATCCACCAGCCCCACCCCGCCAACACCGGCGACACCACCCAGGACCAAATGGCCAAGTGCAGGCCATAAAAGGCCATGACCGCCACCACATCCCACCGGCCCAAGGTGATGGCCGAGGTTTTCATGCCAATGCGCAGGTCGTCGTCGCGGTCCACCATGGCGTATTCGGTGTCATAGGCCAGCACCCAGAACAAATTTCCCAGCAGCAGCATCCACGCTTTGGCGGGAATTTCCGCTTGCACCGCGGCAAACGCCATGGGAATACCAAAACTGAACGCCACGCCCAGCACCGCCTGCGGCATGGACACAAAGCGCTTGGCATACGGGTACACCAGCGCCACCGCCAGCGCTGCAAACGACCACGCCACCGCCACCGAATTGGTGGTCAGCACCAGCAGAAACGCCAAAGCGGCCAGCACGGCGCCCAAAGCCAGCGCCTCTTTGACCGACACCGCGCCACGTGTGACCGGGCGCTGGGCGGTGCGCTTGACGTAGCGGTCAAACTCGCGGTCGGCCACATCGTTGACACAGCAGCCTGCGCTGCGCATCAAGATGGTGCCCAGGGTGAACACCAAAATCAGGTGCCAACCCGGAAAACCGCCAGATGCCAGCCACAAGGCGCTCAACGACGGCCACAGCAACAGCAACCAGCCTGCGGGGCGGTTCCAACGGATCAAATCGAGGTACAGGTCGAATTTTTGAGGGGCAGAGGTTTTCAAAATTGCTACGCTTTTTATAGCTGGCTACGCATATTTCATGCGGCTAGCGGTCAAAAAATCTTAAAATCTGTCGAAACTAGCCCTACGACAACCGCTCCACTCCCGGCAGTTCACACGCATAAATCGCATTGCGCAGCGCGGCGATGGCTTCGTAGCGGGTGAAGCTGCGCCGCCAGGCCAGCACCACGCGGCGTGTGGGGGGCTGTGCGCCTTTGTCGTCTTGCACCGGCAGGTATTTGACGAAGGGCTCATCGCCACGGCGCTTTTTGGTCTCTAACGCGTCCTTGGGCACGCTCAGGCGCGGCACCAGTGTGATGCCCATACCCGCAGCCACCATGTGTTTGATAGTCTCGAGTGACGAGCCTTCAAAGCTCTTGCGGATGCCCTCGGCGTTGCTGGAGAAGCGCGCAAACTCGGGGCACACCTCCAGCACATGGTCGCGAAAGCAATGGCCGTTACCCAAGAGCAGCATGGTCTCGTTCTTGAGCTGCTCGGTGGTGACGCTGCTTTGCTGCGCCAGCGCGTGGCTGGTGGGCACGGCGGCAAAAAACGGCTCGTCGTACAGCGGGGCTACCGCCAGGCCGGTGTCTGGAAACGGCTCGGCCAAAATAGCGCAATCAATCTCGCCGGTGCGCAGCATCTCCAGCAGCTTGACGGTGAAGTTCTCTTGCAACATGAGCGGCATTTGCGGTGATTTTGTAATCACCTGGCGCACCAGGTCGGGCAACAAATACGGGGCAATGGTGTAAATCACGCCCAACTTGAGCGGCCCGGCCAGTGGGTCTTTACCGCGCTTGGCAATGTCTTTGATATTGGCCGCCTGCTCCAGCACGCTTTGCGCCTGGCGAACGATTTCTTCGCCCAAAGGCGTTACCGTCACCTCGTTGGCGCTGCGCTCGAAGAGTTTGACATCCAGCTCTTCTTCGAGCTTTTTTACCGCCACCGACAGAGTGGGCTGCGACACGTAGCAAGCATCCGCCGCTTTGCCAAAATGCCGCTCGCGCGCCACGGCAACAATGTATTTAAGTTCGGTCAAGGTCATGGGTGATTCAAAGGCGTCTTAAAGGAGGTGCAGGCGCTTGGCTTGCTCGGTCAGCTCGGCGCGAAAGTTGGGGTGGGCAATGCCGATGAGTTCCTGCGCACGCTGCTTGGCAGACTTGCCGCGCAACTGGGCCACGCCGAACTCGGTCACCACGTAGTTGATGTCGTTCTTGCTGGTGCTTACATGGGTGCCGGGCGATAGCACCGGCACGATGCGCGAGATGGTGTCGTTCTTGGCGGTGGACGGCAGCACGATAAACGCTTTGCCGCCGTTGGAGCGATTGGCCGCACGCACAAAGTCGCTTTGGCCGCCGGTGCCTGAATACGGTGTGGAGCCCAGGCTCTCCGAGCCGCACTGGCCCAGCAAGTCAATCTGCAGCGTGGCGTTGATGGCAATCAGGTTGTCGTTTTGCCCCGCCAGGTACGGGTCGTTGGTGAAATCGACCGGGTGAATTTCCATGCCGGGGTTGCGGTCCAAAAAGCGGTAGAGCTTGTCCGAGCCCAGTGCAAAGGTGGCCACCATCTTGCCGGGCAGGTAGTTCTTGCGCCGGTTGGTGACCGCGCCGCTTTCGACCAGCGACATGATGCCGTCGCCAATCATTTCGGTGTGGATACCCAGGTCGCGCTTGGCGGTGAGCTGCATCACCACTGCATCGGGAATGCCGCCATAGCCAATTTGCAGCGTGGAGCCATCATCAATCATGTCGGCCACGTATTTGCCAATGGCCTCTTGCACTGGACCAATCTTGGGCAGGCCCACCGACATCACCGGCTCCGTGCTTTCCACCAGCGCCGACACCTGCGAGATGTGCACATGGCAGTTGCCAAACGCAAACGGCACGTTGGGGTTCACTTCCAAAACCACCGCACGCGCTTTGGCGATGGCCGCCAGGGTGTAGTCCGCTCCCAGGCTTAATGAAAAGTAGCCGTGCGCATCCATGGGTGAGGCCATGCTGAACACGACGTCGGCCGGAATCTGTCCACGCTGAATTTGCAACGGAATTTCGGAAAAATAGTTGGGCACAAAGTCCACCCAGCCTTCTTGACCGCCGGCTCGCGTTCCTCCACCATAGAAATAGGCCACATTTCGGATGTGTTGTGTGGTCTCGGGGTCCAAGTAGCCATATTTGCGCATACCCAGCACCTGCGACACGCGCACGCCCGTGAAGTCGCGCCGCTGCTCAGACAAGGCGGCCAGCAGTGCAGGAGGCTCGCCCACGCCGGTAGACACCACGATGGCGTCGCCATTGCGCACCAGACGCACGGCATCGGAGGCGGACATTTTTTTGCTGAGGTAATTGGCTTGGTGTGACATAGGGTCAAGTCCTGTAAGTGCAGTTGGATTGAAGGGCCAATGGTGTTGGCATATTAGGCCTTTAAATATTCTGCCTTGGTGCCCAGCCAGCGCAGCACATGCTTATCGGCCAGTGCGGGGTGGTGGTCCAGCAACATGGGGGCCTCTTTGCGGGCCCAGTCCAGCAACTCGGCGTCCTCCGCCAAGTTGGCAAAGCGCAGCATAGCCTCGCCACTCTGGCGCGCACCCAAAAACTCGCCAGGCCCGCGAATCTCCAGATCGCGCCGGGCAATCTCAAAACCGTCATTGGTCTCAGCCATGGCCTTGAGCCGCTCACGCGCGGCCTCGCCCAGGCGCGGCGCATCGCCCGTGGAATACAGCAGCACGCAAGCCGATGCTGCAGCGCCCCGCCCTACCCGCCCGCGTAATTGGTGCAGCTGGCTAAGGCCAAAGCGCTCGGCGTGCTCAATCACCATCAGCGAGGCATTGGGCACATCCACGCCCACCTCAATCACGGTGGTGCTGACCAGCACCGACATTAGCCCGGCAGTAAATGCGCCCATGACCGCTTTTTTGTCGTCTACATGCATGCGCGAGTGCAGCAGCCCTATCAGCACCGGCTGACCATCGTCGCGCACCGTGCCTTGCAGCGCTTCGGCCAGGTCGGCGTGGGTCTGGGTGGCGTTGGTCAGGTCCAGCGCTTCGCTTTCTTCAATCAAGGGGCACACCCAATACACCTGGCGACCCTGCTGTATCTGGGCGCGAATGCGTTCTATCACCTCGTCACGCCGCGCCTCGTTCACCACCTTGGTGACGATGGGTGTGCGGCCCGGGGGCAGTTCGTCCAGCGTGGACACGTCCAAGTCAGCGTAGTAGCTCATGGCCAAGGTTCTGGGAATCGGGGTCGCCGTCATCATGAGCAGGTGCGGCTCCATATCGTCATGGTGCAGCTTGTTGCGCAGGGCCAAGCGCTGTGCGACGCCAAAGCGATGCTGCTCGTCGATGATGGCCAGGGCCAGATTTTTAAAGTGCACTTTGTCCTGGATGATGGCGTGGGTGCCCACCACCAAACGGGCCTCGCCGCTCTCAATCAGGGCCAGCATGGCGCGTCGCTCTTTGGCTTTTTGGGTGCCGGTCAGCCATGCGGTGGTGATGCCCAGCGGCTCCAGCCAGCCCAGCAGTTTGCGAAAGTGTTGCTCGGCCAGAATTTCGGTCGGAGCCATCAGCGCGCACTGCCAGCCCACATCCATGCAAATGGCCGCAGCCAGCGCGGCCACCACAGTTTTGCCCGCGCCCACATCGCCTTGCAGCAGGCGGTGCATGGGTACTTTGCGCGCCATGTCATTGGCAATCTCAGCGCCCACGCGGCGCTGCGCATTGGTCAGGCCGAACGGCAGCACCGCCAGCAAGCGCGCGTGCAGCGAGTCTGCAGGCTCGGGCAGCGGCATCTGCAGCACCGGCGCACGCAACGCGGCGCGGGCGCGGCGGCTTTGCAGCTGGCTAAGCTGCTGGGCCAGCAGTTCTTCGGCTTTGAGGCGCTGCCAGGCCGGATGGGTGTGGTCCATCAGCGTGTCCAGCGACACGTCGGGCGCGGGGTGATGCAAAAATGATAGCGCATCACGCAGTGTCCACAGGGGCTGCGAGCCGATATGCTTATTTAAAACGCTTAAATCACCGGGCGCGAAGGTATCCGACAGCTCAGCGCGTGCCAGCCCCGCCAGCACCGCTTTGCGCAAATAAGGCTGCGGCAAACCGGCTACGGTGGGATAGATGGGCGTGAGCGCCGTAGCCAGGTCACCGCCTGCCGCTTTAAACGCGGGGTGCAGCATGGTGCGGCCCAAAAAGCCACCCTTGATTTCTCCGCGCACACGCACCTGGTTGCCTACCGCCAAGGCCTTTTGCTGCGACGGGTAAAAGCTAAAGAACCGCAGGGTACAGGTGTCAGAGCCATCGTCCACCGTGACCACCAGTTGGCGGCGCGGCCGGTAGCTCACCTCGCAGGCCATCACGCGGGCTTCTATCTGAATATGGTCGCCATCGCGGGCGTCGCGCAGCTTGCTGATGCGGGTTTCGTCTTCGTAACGCAGCGGCAGGTGCAGGGCCAGGTCAATATCGCGCTTTAGCCCGAGTTTTTCGAGCGCTTTTTGGGGCGCAGAAACGGGCAGCGGCTTGAGTACGGGGGCGGGCATACGCGCATTGTGCCGTGCGTTGGGGTTGCTAAACTTGAACGCTATGCTCAAAAAACTCATTGCCCCCATTGCCCAGGCTGGCTCCATCGCGCTCCTCGCCGCTGCGGCGTGCTTGCCCCAAGTCGCCCTAGCCCAAAGCGCGGCCTACCCCAGCAAAGCAGTGCGCCTGATCGTGCCATTCCCACCCGGTGGCGGTACCGACATCTTGTCGCGCCTGATTGCCAACAAGTTGACCGAGGCCAACCAGTGGACCGTGGTGCCTGACAACAAAGCCGGTGCAGGCGGCACCATTGGCATTACCGAGGCGGTGAAGGCCGCGCCCACGGGCTACGACATGGTCATGGGCCAAAAAGACAACTTGGTGGTCGGCCCCTGGCTGTACGGCAACCTGCCGTGGGACCCCACCAAAGACCTGGTGGCCGTAGCCCACGTGGCCTACACCCCGGTAGTGATTGCCACCGCCACCAACTCCCGCTTTAAAACGCTGGCTGACGTGGTGAATGCCGCGCGCGCTGCGCCAGACACTATTACCTACGGATCACCCGGCAACGGTACCACCATCCACCTGGCGGGCCATTTGTTTGAAAAAGCCGCCAAGATTGACATCCGTCATATTCCCTACAAAGGCTCCAACCCTGCTTTGATGGACGCGCTGGCGGGCAATGTGGATTTACTGGTGTCGTCCGTGCCTTCCGCCATTGCTCAGCTCAAGGGCGGCAAACTGCGCGCCCTGGCAGTCACGTCAGCAACGCGCAGCAGCTCGCTGCCCGATGTGCCCACGGTGGCCGAGTCGGGCTACAAAGACTTTGATGTGTCCACCTGGTATGGCCTGTTTATGCCCGCAGGTACACCCGCCGCTATCGTGACCACCATGAACACCAAGGTGAATGAGCTGCTGGCCACACCGGAAATGAAAGCTGCCATTCAGGCCCAAGGCGCCGAGCCAGTCGCCATGAAGCCCGAAGCGTTTGCCAACCTGCTCAAAACCGACTACGCCAAGTGGAAAGTGATCGTGCAATCGTCAGGTGCCAAGATTGAGTAACGAACACACCTTCACCCTCAGCGACTTCGATTTCGTTCTCCCCGAGAACCTGATTGCCCAGCACCCCGCGTCTGAGCGCAGCGGCTCGCGGCTACTGGATGGTCGCCAAAGTCCGTCCGTTGATCGTATTTTTCGTGAACTTCCGTCATTGCTGAAGTCAGGTGATCTGATGGTGTTTAACGACACCAAGGTCATCAATGCGCGCCTGTTTGGCGAAAAGGCGACCGGCGGCAAAGTGGAGCTGCTCATCGAGCGGGTGCTAGGCGGAAACCAGGTTGCAGCGCATATGCGGGTGAGCAAAAAACCCGAAGTCGGTGCAACCATCAAGCTAATGTGCGCGCCCGGCTTTGAGGATGGCCTGTGCGCCACCCTGCTGGGGCGCTGGCCAAATGTGGATGGCCCCATTTACCGCTTTGTACTGAGTAACGATAAAGGTGACGACCCCTACACCCTGATGGAGCGCCACGGCCATTTACCACTGCCGCCTTACATCACCCACACCGATTCACCCGAAGACGCTCTGCGTTACCAGACTGTGTTTGCCAAAAACCCGGGCGCGGTGGCAGCTCCCACGGCGGCCCTTCACTTTGACCAAGCACTGTTTGCGCAACTCGATGCCATGGGCGTGCAACGCGCGCATGTGACGCTGCACGTGGGCGCAGGCACGTTTCAGCCGGTCAAGACCGAAAACCTGACCGAGCACCACATGCACAGCGAATGGTACGAAGTGCCTGCCACCACACAACAAGCGATTGCTGACTGCAAAGCGCGCGGTGGGCGTGTGGTGGCGGTGGGAACGACGACGGTGCGTACGCTGGAGAGTTGGGCTTTGGAAACTGGGGTCGGATCACCGGATGCAACGCAGACGCGTGCTCTGACCCCTTTTTCCAAAGACACCACCATCTTCATCACGCCGGGCTTTGAATTCAAGCTGATTGATGTGCTGGTGACCAACTTTCACCTGCCCAAGTCGAGCCTGATGATGTTGGTGAGCGCCTTTGCGGGCTATGACCACATCATGGCGCTGTACCGCGAGGCCATTGCCCGTGAGTACCGCTTCTTCAGCTATGGTGACGCGATGTTGCTGGAGCGACAACCCGAGGCGTAAACCCGGCGGGAATTATTCCGGCTGAATGCCCGCATAGGCCGCCACACGGGCCCAGCGCACCAGCTCGGAGCGCATGAAATCGGTGGTCTCGTCCGGGGTGGTGAAGAACGACTCAAAGCCCAACCCACCCAGCTTCTCTTTCATCTCGGGTGAGGTGCCCGCCTTCACAAAGGCGACGTGGAGTTTTTGCACCACGGCCTTGGGCGTGCCTGCAGGGGCATATACCGCAAACCAGTTGGACAGGTCAACATCCTTGTAGCCCAGCTCCACTAGCGTAGGCGCATTGGGCAGTGCCTTGTTGCGCTGCGCTGTGGCCACCGCCAGCACCCGCAAACGGCCCTGCTGGATATTGGGCAATGCGTTTTGCAAAGGGCTGAACATGTACTGCAACTGGCCTCCCAGCAAATCGGTCATAGCCTGCGATTGGCCTTTGTACGGAATATGCGTGGTCTTTAGACCTGCGAGCTGGTTGAAAAATTCGGCATGCAAATGTTGTGGGCTGCCTGTGCCGGCGGAGCCGAAGTTGAGCTCCCCTGGGTGGGCGCGCACATGATCCACGAACTCTTTCACACTGTTGACTTTGAGCGACGGGTGCACCACCAGCACACTGGCAGTCTGGCCGATCAGGGTGATAGCCTGCAGGTCTTTGGTCAGGTCGTAGGGCAGCTTGCGGTACACCGCCACGTTGGTGGCAATGGTGCCGGGGCTCACCAGCAGGGTATAACCGTCGGGTTTGGCGCGGACCACCGCCTCCACCCCAATATTGCCGCCAGCGCCCAGCTTGTTTTCAATCACCACTGTCTGACCCAGCAAGTCGCCGACTTTTTGGCCCAAATTGCGAGCCAACAAATCAGTGCCGCCGCCTGCCGCCACCGGCACAACGATTTGAATCGGACGCGAAGGAAAAGGTTGTGCCAGCGCGGGCATGGAGCCGGCCGCAGAGCAAATCAATGCGGCCAGAAGGCGGCGGGGGTATTTCATGGTGTCTCCTGCTTTATGGTGTTGTGCGCTTACCATGGGCAGTGTAGCTACAGAGATACCCATGACGCACACTGCCAGCCCAGCCCTTATTGATGACTTGGTCGTCGCCAACCACATCCTCGTAAATGAGAGCGTGCTCGATGGCTTTGGCCACATCAGCGCGCGCCATGACAAGTACCCGGACCGCTTTCTGATTGCCCGCAGCATGGCCCCCGCGCTGGTCACGGCGGAAGACATTGTGAGCTGCGACATGGACGGCACCGTGCACGACGCACAAGGCCGCCACAGCTATGTGGAGCGCTTTATTCACAGCGAAATTTACCGCGCTCGGCCCGATGTGTTTGCCATCATTCACAGCCATTCGCCCGCTGTGATTCCCTTTGGGGTGACCGGTGCGCGGCTGCGCCCAATCTGCCACATGAGCGGCTTTCTGGGGGCTACCACACCCGTGTTCGAGATCCGCCACAGCGGAGGCGAAAGCACCGACCTATTGGTGCGCAACCAGCTGCTCGGACGTGCACTGGCCAATGTACTGGGCCCCAGCGCGGTGGCGTTAATGCGCGGCCACGGCAGCGTGACGGTAGGCACATCGATTCAACAGGTGGTGTTCCGCGGCATTTACACCGAAAGCAGCGCCAAACTGCAATCGCAGGCCATGGCTCTGGGCGAAGTCAACTTCCTCACCGATGCCGAAGCAGCAGCCACCTCCGCCATGAACGACGAGCACCTCGATCGCCCGTGGCAGATGTGGAAACGCAAGGTAACTCAAACGATTGCGAGATAGTACAGCGCTGATTTGACAGGTCGGTGGCACCTAAAATCGGTGCCATGCTTAAATTTGACCTGCTCGCCACCGACCCCACTAGCCACGCCCGCCGCGGCACGCTCACGCTCAACCATGGCGTGGTGCAAACCCCCATCTTCATGCCGGTAGGCACTTATGGCACAGTCAAGGGCGTCATGCCGCGCAGCCTGCATGACATGGGCGCGCAGATCATTTTGGGCAACACCTTTCACCTGTGGATGCGCCCCGGCACCGAGGTGATGCAAAGCTTTGGCGGGCTGCATGGATTCGAGAAATGGGACAAGCCCATATTGACCGACTCGGGTGGTTTTCAGGTCTGGAGCCTGGGTGCCATGCGCAAGATTACCGAGCAAGGCGTGCACTTTTCCAGCCCCGTAAATGGCGACAAGCTGTTCATGTCGCCCGAAGTGAGCATGCAGATCCAGACCACGCTCAACTCCGACATCGTGATGCAGCTCGACGAATGCACGCCCTACTATCAAGGCGACAAGTCGGCCGGCCACATCACCACCGAGTGCGAAGCCCGCACCTCCATGGAAATGAGCCTGCGCGAAGAGTCGCTGGCAGCGCTGGTAGCGATGGACTTCCCCGGCTATGCGGTGGGGGGGGTGAGCGTGGGCGAGCCCAAGGATGAGATGCTGCGCATCATGGCGCACACGCCGCACCTGCTGCCCGCCCACAAACCCCGCTACCTGATGGGCGTGGGCACACCCGAAGACCTGGTGCAGGGCGTGGCCGAGGGCGTGGACATGTTTGACTGTGTGATGCCCACCCGCAATGCACGCAACGGCACAATATTTACCCGCTATGGCGACCTGAAACTGCGCAACGCCCGCCACAAGACCGACCACCAGCCCATCGACACCACCTGCACTTGCTATGCGTGTACTGGAACTTCAGGGGTCAGCTGGGATGATGGCGGACGCGAAGGCTTCTCTAGAGCCTACCTGCACCACCTGGACCGCTGCGGCGAAATGCTCGGCCCCATGCTGGCCACCATCCACAACCTGCACTACTACCTGAACCTGATGACGGAAGTACGGGCCTCGCTGGATGCGGGCGCATTTGGGGCATTCAGGGCGAGATTCAAAGAAGAACGCGCCCGCGGGATTTGAGGCAAAGTGCTATATTTTTTATAGCCAGCTACGCAAACCCCTAGGGGGCTAGCTGCCTATTTGGTTATGAAAACCGTCAGCACCCCGGTGTAGCCGTACACATGGCGGTGCGCGATTTCACCACCCGCAAAAAAACCGACCAAAGGCACATCGCCCAACGCACGGCGCACCAAGTGCATCTCGGCGCTCGGGCCGCCAAAATGGGCGCCGCCCCGTCCAGTGCAACTCACATACACGACCCCGGCAATGCGTCGGGCCGGGTGCGGCGCAGCATCCAACTCGCTGGCCTGCAGGGCTGCCACGGTTTCCATGGGCATTTCTTGCGGCTCAAGCTCTTCGCGAATTTCGGCACAAATACGGGTCAAGTCGGCGCGGGCGGCCTGCACATTGCGCTGGCAAAACACCCACTTGGCACCTTCGGGCACCACGGCCGCCACGGCCACGCCTTTGCGGCCAGGGTCCAGGCCAATGATGTGGCGCACGGTCACCTCGTCACCAAAGTTACCCGTGTGCCGCACAGCGGGCTTGCTGATATGCGGTCCGCCCACGTCGGCAAGGCCTACCAACGTGGCACGCACCACCTCCAACGCGTGCTGAGGTTCATCCAAAGACACGTTCAGCTCGCGCAGCATCACGTCTAGCGCGGGCTCGCCATCTAATGCTACCGCCACGTTGTGGTCGGCCTGGGTCACGGTGTGTTCTTTGGCCACCGGCGTGCAGCCCTGTGTGACGCGGGACACCAGCGCAACACCTGCCCCAAAGGCAACCCCGCTCAAGCCCCCCTGAAACACGCCACTGGCCGCGCCATGGCCACTAATGTTGCCATTGCCACCTACTGCAAACTGCAGGCTTTGCGCGCGGCTGGAAGCAATGCCGCCAAACACATAGCCCGCGTCGGTGCGCTCTGCCATCTCGTCCACCAGCTCAGCCAGGTCGCTGGTGTTGCCATCGGCGTGCACCAGTGCGGTGTGGGCGTCAAACCCCAGCCCCAACGGGGCCACGCCCGAAAACACACGGTACTGGTCGCTGGGCAGCTCCAACAGCATGACAACCATGGCCGGCTCGTCCCAGTACTCTACGTTGTTAGACACCACACCAATGCCTACCGTGCCCGACCAGTCGGTCACCAATGGCAATTCGGCTTGCAGGTGCTCAAGAATGTCTTTGGCAGCCCCAGCGTAGTGATCGGTAACGTAAAGCAGCGCCAGCGTGGGGCTACTGGCATAGCCGTGCAATGCCATTTGTGCACGCAGCTGCGCTAGCACCAACGCGGCGGCCATTTGCCACTGCGGATGGGTGGCGTGAGCGTAAGGAAAGAGTTTCAATTCAACAAATTCAATTAGCGGGCAGTGGGCTTTTTACGCACTGTCTTGGCGGCAGTGGTTTTTTTGACGGGGGCACGTTTGGGCGTAGCGCTGCTGCCGGCTGCGGTGGCCGCTTTACTGGTGGCATCTTTCATGGCCGCTGTTGCAATTTGCTGAAACTGCTGCGTCAGCGATCCCCATAGTTGCAACGGGTCTACCATTGCGGCTGACGCTGCGTCAGGCTTTTCGGACTTTTCTGGCTTTTCTGCAGCAGGCGCCTTGGCTTCTGGTTTGGCGGGGCTAGGGGCCTCTTGGGCTGGTTTGAACTTCATGGCTTCGGCCACTTCGCCCATGCTGAAATTCATACCCTTGAGTGTGGCCAGGGTCATTTTTTGGACCTCCAGCGCCTGAATGGTGGCCCCCAGCGCGCGGGAGTTTTGCTCCAACCAAAAATGCACCGCCTTGAGCTCATCAATGCGCTTGTCCAGCTCTTCCGGGTTCAGCGTGGGCGCAATCCAGCTGCCCAGGCCGGGCATTTGCGGCAGGCTGCTACTCGCGCCTTTGGCCAAGTTTTGCAAAAAGTCAAAACCGGGCACAAATTTGCCGAAACCGCTGGTGTCTGAGTCGCTCATGGTGTCTCCATTTGGCAGTTAAGTTTGTATTGTAAAAATCGCAAACACCACTTTACTCCTACCGCGCGCCAGCCGCGGGTACCATTTGACTCACAGGCACTTTGAGCTCGGTTTTAGTTTCTAAGCCCTTTGCGTCCTTAAACACCAGCGTCAGCGGTATGGTGGTGTCTTTCTGCAACGGCGTTTTCAGGTCCATCAGCATCACGTGGTAACTGCCGGGCTTGAGTTCTACTGCCTTGCCAGCGGGCAAGTCCAAGACCGGGACAGCCCGCATTTTCATAATGTTGTTGTCCATGGCCATCTCGTGCACTTCGGCCACACCCGCCACAGGGGACGAAACTGACACCAGACGGGTGCCCTCTTTGGCGGTGAGCTTCATGAAAGCACCCGTGGCCATTTGGCCCTGCACGGTGGCACGGGCCCAGGCGTCTTTCACTTCCACGTTTTGGGCCCACAAGGTGGTAGACAGGGTAGCGGCCAGCAGAGTGGCGCAGAGTTTGGCAATGTGTTTCATACAAGCTTTCTTTCAATTGGGGGAATGTCAGTGAGTCAGTGCGAATGGCCAGCAGAATGCCCACCTGTGGCCTGAATGTCCAGCACCTCCAGCAAGGCGGCGGGCATTTTGAGTTCCTTGGCGGAGCCTCCGCTGGCAGGCACTTCCACCCAACTGTTGCTACCTTGCGCGCAACTTTGCACCACCTTGAACCAGATCGGGCCGGGCGCAGTGGGTGTGGTGCCACGTAACACGAATTCGTCGTAGTAATCGGCGGGCAGCGCGTTGTCGGGGCCGTTGGCCGTCCAGGTGATTTCCAAAACACCATCGGTGTACTTGGTGCCATGGGACTCATACGGCTGTGCCAGCTTGCCTACTTTGGTGCTCAGGGTCCAGCCCGCTTTGGGCATGGGCTGGGCCCCATTGAAGCCTGCAGGAATGGTGACCCGCATGGCTGTGGTGGGCGCAGTGCCGCAACCATGGCCCACGCGCAGCGTTGCCCGGTAGCTGGCACCTGCAGCGGCAGCACCATCTTGCAGAACTACATGAGAAAAAGAGCTGGTAGCGCCCGTCAGCATTGCGTATACAGCTATCAATTGAATAGCATTTTTGATTTTCATAAAAGCCTTGCAGTGGATATGCGGCAACCCATGGGTGGCACATCCAGCGTGATTTAACGTGAAATTGAAGGCGGCACACCCCATAACGGGCGCGCACCATCAAGACAGCGCGCAGCCTGTGCGGCGCGCCCAACGGTCAATCAGGCTGCAGGCGGGCCGCGCGCCCCAAGCGGCGCGGCAGTGCGCTTGGCAACCCATGCGCTAGGCGCAGGCTGCAAGGCAAAACTAAGAAATAAAGGGG
>JBEGPS010000002.1:0-11268 GCA_041181325.1 Pseudomonadota bacterium | reverse complement strand
GGATGCGACAAATAGCCTGCAGCGCGTGACGGGTAATTTATAAGCACCCTCTGCATAACTCTGGCGAGGCGGTGGCAGTCGGGCTCGGGCGTTATGCAGAGGCTTCTTCAGCATGAAGTGTTCCAGCCCGACAGTTAAAATCGTGCCACTATGTCTGGCAGCACCCTCGGTAAACTCTTCGCAGTCACCAACTTTGGTGAATCCCACGGCCCGGCCATTGGCTGTGTGATTGACGGCTGCCCCCCCGGCATGGAGTTGAGTGAGGCGGATATCCAGATCGATCTGGACCGTCGCCGCCCCGGTACCAGCCGCCACGTGACCCAGCGCAACGAACCCGATGCGGTGCAAATTTTGAGCGGTGTGTACCAAGGCAAAACCACAGGCACGCCGATTGCGCTGGTGATCCAGAACACCGACCAGCGCAGCAAAGACTACGGCAATATTCTTGACACCTTTCGCCCCGGCCACGCGGATTACACGTACACCCAAAAATACGGCCTGCGCGACCCGCGTGGCGGTGGTCGCTCCAGTGCGCGTCTGACCGCGCCTATGGTGGCTGCGGGTGCCGTTGCCAAAAAATGGCTGCTGCAACAGTATGGCACTACCTTTCGCGGCTGCATGACGCAGATTGGGGACTTGCCCATTGCATTCGAGTCGTGGGAACACGTACCCAACAACCCGTTCTTCGCCCCCTTGGCCGATGTGCAGGCGCTGGAAGACTACATGGACGCCCTGCGCAAGTCTGGTGATTCGTGCGGTGCGCGCATACGCGTCAGCGCGTCCAACGTGCCGGTGGGTTTGGGCGAGCCGCTGTTCGACAAAATGGATTCCGATATTGCCTACGCCATGATGGGCATCAATGCCGTGAAGGGTGTGGAAATTGGCGCGGGCTTTGCCAGCGTGTCGCAGCGCGGCACCACCCACGGCGACTCGCTCACGCCCCAGGGCTTTGCCAGCAACAACGCCGGTGGCGTGTTGGGCGGTATCTCCACCGGGCAAGACCTGGAGGTAAGCATTGCCATCAAGCCCACCAGCTCGATCATCACGCCACGTAACTCGATTGACGCGCAAGGCCAGCCCATGCAAGTGGTGACCAAGGGCCGCCACGACCCTTGCGTCGGCATTCGCGCCACCCCGATTGCGGAGGCCATGCTGGCCTTGGTGGTGATGGAGCACGCCCTGCGCAACCGCGCGCAGTGCGGCGATGTGCGCCGCCCGTTGGTGCCCATTGCTGGTAGCAACGCTGCTAGCGTTTGACCGATGAACGTGTGACCGAGGCTGCAGTGCACCCACCGGTGCGCGGCAACATCGCATCGTATGCAGCGCTGACTGCGGCTTACTGCACCCACGCGGGTTTTTTCAACCCCTTCTTGCCCCTGTGGCTCAAAGACTTGGGCCTGAGCATTGCCGTGATCAGCGTGCTGACCGCAGTGCAATCGGCAACACGCATGTTTGCGCCCTACGCTTGGGGCGCATTGAGCGACCGCACGGGTGAGCGCGCCAAGTTGCTGCGCATTGGCGCGCTGATTGCGTTGGTGGGTTCTGCGGGTTTGTGGGTGAACTGGGGTGTGGCTTGGCTGGCCTTGGTGTTGTTAGTCATGTTTACGCAGACCAGCGGCATGATGCCCATGACCGAGGCTGCCGTGGCCCACGCGGTTAGCAAAGACGGTGTGTTCGATGCCAAGTTGTATGGCCGAGTGCGCTTGTTTGGCTCGCTGGGGTTCATGCTGGCGGTGTTGGGGGCGGGGGCTTGGTTTGAGCATGTGGGCATGCAGTCTTTCCCGCTCATGGTGACCTTGAGTTTGGTGGCGCTGGTGTTTTTTGCTTACCGCATGCCGGACGCCAAAGAGGCGGTGCACCACGCTGCGGACAGCCCTAACGCCGACGCCGGCCGAATCGGCCCCGTGCTGGCCAAGCCAGAAGTGCGCTGGCTGTTTGCGTCTATCTTTTTTCATGTGCTGTCGCACATGGGCATCTACACATTTTTTTCGCTGTATCTAGATTCGTTGGGCTACAGCAAAACCACGATTGGCATTTTTTGGGCGGTGTCGGTCACGGTAGAAATTGGCTGGTTTTTTACCCAAAGCCGCTGGTTGCCGCGCTTTAGCCTGACCGCATGGCTGGTGATTTGCGCCGCGGTGATGGTATTGCGCATGGCAGTTACAGCCAGCATGGCCTCGGTGCTGTGGGTGCTGGTGATTGCGCAGGCCCTGCACGCACTCACTTTTGCGGCACACCACAGCGCGTGTATCGCATTGATCTCGCATTACTTTCCCGGCAGTCTGCGCGGGCGGGGGCAGGCTTTGTTCACCGTGGTGGGTTATGGCGTTCCCGGCGTTTTGGGTGGATTGCTAGGCGGGCAACTCAGTACGCACTTTGGGCTGGCCAGTGTTTTTTGGGCTACGTCGGCCATGGCATTTTTTGCTTTGCTGTGCGCCGTGGGCGTCTGGCGGTTGCGTCATCGGTCAAAATTTTGAAACGCTGCATTCAACCGGACAGTGCCTGACGGCGGAGCATGGGGCCTACATTGGGGGCATCTCAATACAAGGTTTTTTTGTGACCCTCGCTGCCTTACCCTCTCTGTTCGTTTCCCACGGTGCGCCACTATTTGCAGTAGAGCACGGCACCACCGGCCCAGCGCTGCACGACTGGGGCACGCAGCTACCCGCTGATTTGCGCGGTGTGGTGATCATGTCGCCGCACTGGATGTCGCGCGGCCCAGCGGTCATGACCACCGCACAGCCAACCACTTGGCACGACTTTGGTGGTTTTCCACCCGCTTTGTATGAATTGCACTACCCAGCACCTGGCAGTCCCGCCATTGCGCAAGAAGTGATTGGACTGTTAGCTGCTGCTGGCATTCAAGCGCAGCCAGACGATAAGCGCCCGTTTGACCATGGCGCTTGGGTGCCACTAATGCATTTGCTGCCACAGGCCAATGTGCCCGTGGTGCAAGTAGCACTGCCAGTTGGGGCTGGGCCACGTGAGGTGTATGCCTTGGGTGCGGCGTTGGCAAGCTTGCGTGACAAGGGTATTTTGGTCGTGGGTTCGGGCAGCATGACGCACAACTTGGGTGAATTTTTTGGCGGTGGGCGTGAGGTGTCGCCCTATGTGCTGGAGTTCAGCCGCTGGATTGAATCGAAGCTTGTGGTTGGGGACATTGAGGCCTTGTTTAACTATCGCAGTCAAGCACCCCACGCGCACCGCGCCCACCCTAGCGACGACCATTTTTTACCATTGTTCTTTGCCTTGGGTGCCGCTGGCACCGCCGCGCAGCCTACTTATTTAAGCCGCGAAGTGATGTACAGCATGCTGGCCATGGATGCCTTCACTTTACAGTGAATTTAATGCAGCAATAGCCTGTAAGGTCCGTGCAATATGCGTAAGCAGCTATAAAAATAATAGCGAATATTTCACTGTTCAGGCGTAGTCGCTTACCGGAATGCAGCTGCAAAACAAGTTGCGGTCGCCATGCACGTTGTCTACCCTGCCCACGCTAGGCCAGTACTTGACGGCCTTAAGTGCTGGCACCGGGAAAGCGGCTGTCTCGCGGCTGTAGGGGCGGCTCCACTCAGCCTCCATCAGGCTGGCCGACGTGTGCGGGGCGTGCTTGAGCGGGTTGTTGTCTTGCGGCCATTCACCACTCTCGACCTTGGCTACTTCGCCCCGGATGGCGATCATGGCGTTGATAAAACGGTCCAGCTCAGCCAAGGTTTCGCTCTCGGTGGGCTCCACCATCAGCGTGTTGGGCACCGGGAAGCTGAGTGTGGGTGCGTGAAAGCCGTAGTCCATTAGCCGCTTGGCCACGTCTTCGGCCATCACGCCGCAGGTGTCTTTAAAGTGGCGTAGGTCCAAAATGCACTCGTGGGCTACGTGGCCGGGTTTTCCGTCTTTGCCAGCGCTTGCGTACAGCGTGGGGTAGTGATCCGCCAGCCGGGCGCTGATGTAGTTGGCACTCAAAATGGCAATTTCGGTGGCTTGCAACAGGCCATCTGGGCCCATCATGCGGCAGTACATCCAGCTGATGGGCAGCACGGCAGCGTTGCCCAGCGGGGCAGCGCTAATTGCACCTGTTCCGGGCACACCACCGGTGGCATGGCCGGGCAAAAAGGGCACCAGGTCTGCCACCACACACACCGGGCCGACACCCGGGCCGCCACCGCCGTGGGGAATGCAGAAGGTCTTGTGCAGGTTCAGGTGGCTTACGTCGCCGCCAAACTCGCCGGGGGCTGCGGTGCCCACCAGTGCGTTCATGTTGGCACCGTCTACATAGACGCGGCCGCCGTGCTTGTGCACTAAAGCGCAGAGTTCTTTGACCGAGGTCTCGAACACGCCGTGGGTGCTGGGGTAGGTGATCATTACCGCGGCCAGGCGGGCAGCGTGCTGCTCGCACTTGGCTTGTAAATCGGCCATGTCCACGTTGCCGTTGTCGTCGCACTTCGTCACTACCACGGTCATGCCGACCATCATCGCGCTGGCCGGGTTGGTGCCGTGCGCGCTGCTGGGGATCAGGCAGATGTTGCGGTGGCCTTCGCCTGTGCTCTCATGAAAAGCCTTAATCACCAGTAAACCGGCGTATTCGCCCTGGCTGCCAGCGTTGGGTTGCAAGCTGATGCCGGCGTAACCGGTGGCGGCGCACAGCCAGGCGCGCAGCTGGGCGTCTAGCTCGGCATAGCCTTCGCGCTGGTCGGCAGGGCAGAAGGGGTGAATGTTGGCAAACTCAGGCCAGGTGATGGGAATCATCTCGCTGGTGGCGTTGAGCTTCATGGTGCAGCTGCCCAGAGGAATCATGCTGCGGTCCAGCGCCAAATCCTTGTCGCTCAGCATGCGGATGTAGCGCAGCATGCCGGTCTCAGAGTGGTGGGTGTTGAAGACCGGATGGGTGAGGAACTTCGATGTGCGGCGCAGGTTCGTGGGGATCAGCGGTGCTGCGTCTGCTGCAAAGTCTTCCACCTTGGGAAGTGGCTGACCGGGCTTGGCAAAGAAGGACCACACTAACGCAATGTCGTCTCGCGTGGTGGTCTCGTCCAGAGACACAGCGATGTACTCTTTAAAGTAAATTCGCAGGTTAGCCCCCGCCGATAGAGCGTAAGCAGCTATCGAATTAGTAGCATCTCCGGTCTTGATGGTGATGGTGTCAAACGCTCCTGTGTGGGTTGGCGTGTACCCCAGGGTCTGCAAGCCTCGAACCAGAATTGCGGTGTAGGTAGCCACGCGTTGTGCAATGCGCTTGAGCCCAGCAGGCCCGTGGTACACGGCGTACATGCTCGCTACGACGGCGGGCAGCACCTGCGCGGTGCAGATGTTGGAGGTGGCTTTTTCGCGGCGAATGTGTTGCTCGCGGGTTTGCAAGGCGAGGCGGTAGGCCGGGTTGCCATGCGTGTCCACACTCACACCCACTAAGCGGCCGGGCATGGAACGTTTGTATTCGTCGCGGCAGGCCATGTAGGCGGCGTGCGGGCCACCGTTGCACAGCGGCATGCCAAAGCGCTGGGTGGTGCCGACCACGATGTCGGCAGACCCCGCTGCGCCCTGTGCGCCGCCCCATTCCCCGGGGGGCGTCAGCAGCGTCAGTGCCAGCAGGTCTGCGGCCACGATAAAGGCGGCTTGCTTGGCGTGCACCTTGGCTACTTCGCTGGGCAGATCATCAATGCGTCCGCTGGTGGCGGGGTACTGGGCCAGCACCGCAAAGTAGTCACCCGCGACCAACGCTTCCCAATCGGCGGCGGAGTTGGCAACTTTGACTTCAATGCCCAGCGGTGCGGCACGGGTCTGGATCACCTCAATGGTCTGCGGATGGCAGTCGCCCGCCACCACAAACACATTGCTTTTGCTCTTGACGCTGCGCTTGGCCAGCGTCATGGCCTCGGCCGCAGCCGTGGCTTCGTCCAGCATGGACGCGTTGGCCATGGGCATACCAGTCAGATCACAAACCATGGTCTGGAAGTTGACCAGCGCCTCCATGCGGCCCTGGGAAATCTCAGCCTGGTAGGGCGTGTAAGCGGTGTACCAGGCGGGGTTTTCCAAAATGTTGCGCAAGATGACGCCGGGTGTGTGTGTGCCGTAGTAGCCCTGGCCGATAAAGCTTTTGAACACCTTGTTTTTGTCCGCCAGTGCCTTCAGCTCTGCCAACGCCGCAGCTTCGGTAATCGCTGCCGGAATGTCCATCTTGCTTTTGCGTGCAATGCTGGCGGGCACGATGCTGGCAATCAGGTCCGCGCGCGATTTTTCGCCGATGGCTTGGAGCATCAGCGCTTCGTCAGCGGCAGTAGTGCCAATGTGGCGGGCGTGAAATTCGCTGGCGTTTTCCAGCTGACTGAGTGTGGGCTTTGGGGTGGAGGCAGAGGTCGTTGGCATGGACGTTCGAGCTTGGTGAGATTGGAGGGTGAGAAGGCAATTTTTCGAAGGGCCGACCCTAGAAAAATTAGCCCCCTCGGGGGGCAGCGACCCGCGCAGCGGTGGAGCGTGGGGGCCTGATCAGGCAGCGGCAGAAAAAGCGGCGTAGCTGGTTTCGTCCATCAGCGCGTCCAGTTCGGCAGGCACAGACAGCTTGACCTTGAAGAACCAGCCCGCACCCAGTGGGTCGGTGTTGGCCAGCGACGGGTCGTCGCGCAGGGCCTCGTTCACCTCGGTGATGGTGCCAGTCACTGGCATGTACACATCGGCGGCGGCCTTGACCGACTCCACCACACCGGCTACGGCTTTGGCGTCAATGGCTGCGCCTACTTCGGGCAGTTCGACAAACACCACATCGCCCAGCGCGTCTTGCGCGTGGTGGGTAATGCCTACGGTGGCAACGTCGCCGTCAATGCTGAGCCATTCGTGGTCGGGGGTGTACTTGATTGACATAGAGAACTCCTAAAAAACGTGAAATTGAATTGAATAAAAACCAAAACCAGAAACCAAAATTCGAACCTGCCAGCACGCACTTTATCCGCTGGCGACAGGTCTTCCACGGGGCTGTGCCGCCAGGGCCGTGGGATTAGCCCCGGTGATACCGGGTGGGCACAAACGGCATGGCACTCACCACCATCGGCACGGGTTTGCCGCGCACGATGGCGACCACTTGGGTGCCCAGCCCGCTGAACGTGGTGTCCACGTAGCCCATGGCAATGGGTTTGTCGATGGTGGGGCCGGGTAGGCCGCTGGTGACTTCGCCAATACGGTTGCCGTTACCGTCTTGCAGCTCGGTGTGGTCACGCACGGGGATGCGCTCCAGAGCAATCAGCCCCACACGTTTCTTGGAGCTATTTTTAGAACCATTTTGACCTGTAGCCCCCGTGAAATGAGCGTAAGCAGCTATTATTTTTGTAGCACCTGGAAAGCCGCCTTCGCGTGCGCCACCTGCTCTGCGCACCTTTTGCATGGCCCACAAGAGGTTGGCTTCTACCGGGTTGGTGGTGGTATCAATGTCGTTGCCGTAAAGGCACAGGCCCGCCTCCAAGCGCAGCGAGTTGCGCGCACCCAAGCCAATCGGTTTGACTTCGGGCTGGGCTAGCAGGGCGCGGGCCAGTGTGTCGGCGTGGTCGTTGTGCACCGAAATTTCAAATCCGTCTTCGCCGGTATAGCCGCTGCGGGTGAGAAACACCTCAAACTGGTGTGCGTCGACGCCGGTGTCGATCATCACTGTGAAATTGCCACCAGTCATAAACACCAGCTTTTCTATGCCCGGTGCTAGGCGGGAGAGGGCGGCCACTGCTTGTGGGCCTTGCAGTGCCAGCAATGCGTAGTCGGGCATGGGGATGACTTGGCAGCGGCTGCCAATTTTTTCCTGAATATGCGCAATGTCGCCAACTTTGCACGCGCCATTAACGATCACAAAAATCTCGTCGCTGCCTTTGTTGAAAAACATCAAGTCGTCAATGATGCCGCCATCGTCATTGAGCAGCAGTCCGTAGCGCTGTTTGCCGACTGGCAGATCAATCACATCCACCGGCATCAAGCTTTCGAACGCTGCTGCAGCGTTGGGACCGACCAAGCGCAACTGGCCCATGTGCGATACGTCAAACAGGCCCGCTGCTGTACGCGTGTGATGATGCTCGGCCAGCAAGCCTGCGGGGTATTGCACCGGCATGGAATAACCGGCAAAGGGCACCATGCGGGCACCGAGTTCGATGTGCAAGGCGTTCAGGGGCGTCGTTTTGAGCGGCGAGGTGATGAGGGTTTCAGTGGCGGACATAGCGGCAACCTAGTTTGGCCAAGCGCAAGGCGCTTGAGGGGCAAGACAAAACCCGAAGCGCGCGCATTGCTGCGCACGCCCGGTGCTGCCCCCGCTGTCCGCTTTACCTGAGAGATTCGCCGGGACTGCGTGCACCTTGTTTTGACAAAATGCGCAGACTGCAGGTTGCTCCTTCGGTGGGTTGCAGGCTACGGTGATCGCAGTGCAACCTCTCTCCAGTGGGGTGTCGTTTAAGAATGCAAGCACTCTAAAACGCGTGTCAGTCCTTTGTGCCTGAGCGTTCAGACCGCTGCAATCAGCCGTCCTGCGCCTTCGGCGGCCATCCTTGGGTGGCTCTCTCCTGACAGATTTCAATTCTAAACCAGCGGCAGCACTGAAGGTCAACTCGTGTCCATCCGACTTGCCTTTGGCAATTTTTGCCTTCCTCGCACTGTCTAATTTTTCAGGCAGGTGCGGATCATCTATTGGCCTTGCTGGTTGACGCCCTTACCGTTACTTGAATTTACTGTTTTGATGGGTGTTCGCCGAACCAATCCAGCACATCGTTCCACAAAGGCTGCGCCTGCCGGCGAAAGTAGCCCATGTGGCCGATGGTCCCCATGCCCTGCTGCCCTGGGTGGATATTTACCTTTTCGACCGTGGTGTTGCAATAGGCGGCCATAAACGCATCGCGTGAGGACGGTGGCGCCCAGAGGTCGTCGGTCGCGTTGGCGGCGACGATGGGCGTGCGTACCCGCTGAAACAAGCCCGCCACCTGGGGCATGCAGGGGTCGTCAAAAAAGTAGCGCGGAAATTTGCACCAGCGCTTCCAGTCCCGGTAAACACCCATGGGCAAGTCCTCCCCCATCTGGAGCTTGCTCCAAGCCAGATAGCCCTTCCAGCGCGTGAGCAGGGGGCCGATGACGTGCCACATCAACAGTACCTTGAACTGCTCAGTGCGCGGCATCCAGCCATGCCAGCCTGCTCCGGTAGCGAAGGTATAAAAACGCGCAACCTTGTCGTGGTTGGGGAGTAGGCCGAAGGCATGACCTCCGAACGAGTGCCCCACCATGAATAGGGGCAGACTGTCATCCACCATAGCATCCACCGCGGCCGCGACATCGTGATAAGCCCAATCTAGATAGTCCATGTGAAAGCCACGCAGGTCAGTGGGTTTGGACAGTCCGATGCCTCGGTAATCCACGGTCAAGGTGGTATAGCCCTGTTGCGCGGAAAAGAGCGCGAAGTACTTGTAAAACAACTGCGGTACCCCGGTGGCACCTGCGACAACCAGATGCCCGCGTACCGCGCCAGTTGCGGGGTAGCGCAGAGCCTGCAAGTCATATCCGTCGCTGGTCCGTAGGGTTATGGCATGAGGTGAGTTCATGGACTGGGCGGCTGTTATGTTGGGCTGGTGATTCATGGTTTGGTTGCGATGCTGAGGCGGATAAGCTCCACGAGTGCTTCGGTGGTGCTCTGCATGGCGTCCACCTGGCCAGCGACTCGGGCCTGGATGAGTGCGCCTTCATAGGCAGACACCATCAATGCCGCCAGGTTGGCACTGCGTTCAGGTGCCACACCGGCATTCTCCAGTGCCAACCCCAGTTGCTGGCGTATATGGGAGAAGCCGTTGGCTAGGGCCTGGCGAATGGCTTTGTCATCCGGTGTGGATTCCGAGGCAATAGAGGCCAGCGGGCAACCTTGTTGGTACCCACTTCCGACCAGAAGCTTTTGTGCGGAGGCCATCCAAGCCTGCAGGGCATCCACGGGGTCTGCATGGCGTTGCATTAACTTTTGGAATCCGCTGGTGAATTGCCTTACAACCAGATCGATCGCAGCGATGGCCAATTCTTTTTTTCCGCCGGGGAAGTGGTGGTACATCACGCCCTTGGGAGCCCCTGCTTCCGACAAAAGCTCACTCAACCCCACCCCGTGAAAGCCTGTGCGTCGCAGGGCGTTGAGCATGGCCGCAATAAGCCTGTCCCGCGTAGGCACAGGGTTGCCATCGTAAGAAGAGTTGACCGGATTTTTCATGAGTATATTAAATTCTATAGACTGGTCGGTCTATTTGTCAAATGCCCACGAAGCAAAAGGAAACGGGACCCTGCGGTCCCGTTCGAGGTGCAAATCACGCCTTACATGCCCGCGTAATTCGGCCCACCGCCTCCTTCAGGCGTCACCCACACAATGTTTTGCGTTGGGTCTTTGATGTCGCAGGTCTTGCAGTGCACGCAGTTTTGCGCGTTGATCTGCAAGCGGTCGGTGTTGTCTTCGTTCTTCACAAATTCATACACGCCAGCTGGGCAATATCGTGCTTCAGGACCGGCGTATTGGGCCAAGTTAATGTTCACTGGCACCGACGCATCTTTGAGCGTCAAGTGCGCTGGCTGCTGCTCTTCGTGGTTGGTGTTGCTGATAAACACGCTGCTCAAGCGGTCAAACGTGAGCTTACCGTCAGGCTTGGGATAGACGATGGGCTTGCACTCGGCTGCGGGCTTCAGGTATTGGTGATCTGCTTTGTCGCGGTGCAGCGTCCACGGAATATGACCGCGAAGCACAAATTGCTCAAAGCCGTTCATCAGCGTGGCGGTGGTCAAGCCGTACTTGAACCAGTTTTTAAAGTTGCGGTCTTTGTTTAGCTCGGTGTGCAGCCAGCTTTTCTCAAACGCTTCGGGGTAAGCACTCAGCTCGTCATGTTGGCGGCCTGCCACCACGGCCTCATATGCGGCTTCTGCGGCTTGCATGCCGGTTTTAATGGCGGCGTGGCTGCCTTTGATGCGGCCCACATTCAAATAACCCGCATTGCAGCCCACCAGTGCGCCGCCAGGGAACACGGTTTTTGGCAGTGAGTTGATGCCGCTGGCATTGATGGCACGCGCGCCATAAGACAGGCGTTTGGCATTCACTTCACCCTTGGCGTTCTCAAAGTAGTAACGCACATTGGGGTGGGTCTTCCAGCGC
Source organism: Pseudomonadota bacterium (assembly GCA_041181325.1). GTDB lineage: Bacteria > Pseudomonadota > Gammaproteobacteria > Burkholderiales > Burkholderiaceae_C > Allorhodoferax. Next base: position 149 of record JBEGPS010000002.1, on the reverse strand, counting down.
TGGAACTCTTCAAACGGGCTCAGATAGGGGTTGCTGTAACCCAGGCCGGTGACGAAGCCCACAGCCACTTTATTGCCTTCCAGGTGGTACAAAAATGCGCCGCCGTAAGTGTCGCTTTCCATGGGCCAACCGGCGGTGTGCATTACAAA
>JBEGPS010000001.1:0-8146 GCA_041181325.1 Pseudomonadota bacterium | reverse complement strand
AGCAGGCCATTCCACTCCTGCAGCTTGTAGTTGTTCAGGTTCAGGCAGGGGTCCTGGGCGAAGTGGGGTGCGCCAATCAGCGTGCCGCTTGGGTTGCCGTTGTGGCCCGCATGGGCACCGCTGTAGGTCCAGCGGTGCAACGGGCAGACGATATTGCCGCTTTGCATACCCTTATCGTTGTGGGTCAGCGAGCCACGGCCTTTGAGCATCACCGCCTGGCGGTGGCGGCAGACATTGGAGATGAGTTCTACGCCTGCAGCATTGCGCACCAGCGCGCGGCCTTCTTTTTCTTGGGGCAGGGCGTAGTAGTCCCCAACATTGGGGACGCTCAAGGTGTGCCCCACATAACGGGGCCCTTGCTGAAAGATACTTTGTATTTCAAGCGCATAGAGCGCCGGGTCAAAGTAGCTTGAAACGGGTAATTGGCTATGAGCCTGCTGCAACGAAAGGCTCAAATCAGACATAACGGTGCTGACTCAAACGATGCGGGGGCGGTTTTGCACATGGGTTGCACAACTCGGTCCTTGAAAGATACAAAACCCCTCCAAAGAGGGGCATGAATGGCAGCTACCTCGAGAGCTGCCAGGGCCGTGCATTGTAGCCGTAACACTAGGTCGGGCCGTTTGCACAGACTTACGGCAATCAGTATGGTTTGTATTGCCTGCGAGCTCCTTGGTATCAGGCCTTGCGCCTAAAATCGCGATTTGCTTTTAAAACCCTCTTCTATGCCCAAGGTTAGTGCACAGCCCCCAGCCTCTACTTTCGCTCCGCCGGCGAGCTATGAGGCCGCCATGGTCGAACTTGAAAGCCTGACTGCGCGCCTGGAGTCGGGCGACATGCCTCTGGATCAACTGCTAAACGGCTACCAAAGGGGCGCTAGCTTGCTGCAGTATTGCCGCGAAAAGCTACAGGCAGTGGAAGATCAAATCAAAGTGCTGGATGACGGTGCACTCAAAACGTGGAAACCGCAGGCATGACGCAGCTCTTTTCACTAGACGGCTGGATGGGTGCGCGTTTGCAGCAAGTAGAGCAGGCCCTGCGCGAATGGGTTACCGCTGATGCGCCTCAGGGCCTCGATCACGGCGCGCCCGCAGCGCTGGTAGAGGCCATGCGCTATTCGGTGCTTGATGGCGGTAAACGTTTGCGCCCTATGTTGGTATTGGCGGCGTACGAGGCAGTAGCTGACGTCAACCACTCCAACGCTGCAGCGCTGCGTGCTGCCTGTGCGGTGGAGTTGATCCACGCCTATTCACTGGTACACGACGACATGCCCTGCATGGACAACGATGTGCTGCGCCGGGGCAAGCCCACGGTGCATGTGCAGTTTGGGGAAGCCAGTGCTTTGCTCGCTGGCGACGCTTTGCAGGCGTTGGCATTTGAGTTGCTTACTCCCGCCATCGATGTGATCAGCCCCGCAACTCAGGCACGCTTGTGTGGCCTGTTGGCTCGTGCCGCTGGCAGCGCAGGCATGGCAGGTGGTCAGGCTATTGACCTTGCTAGCGTGGGCGTGCAATTGAGCGAACACCAACTACGAGAAATGCACCAACTCAAAACGGGTGCATTGTTGCAAGGCAGCGTGATGATGGGGGCGAATTGCGCCCATCCCACGGTCGAGGCCCTGCGAGCCTTAGAAGCCTATGGTGCGGCCGTAGGGCTGGCGTTTCAGGTGGTAGACGACATATTGGACGTGACCGCGGACTCCGCCACCTTGGGTAAAACCGCGGGCAAAGATGCCCACAACGACAAACCTACCTACGTGTCTCTCATGGGACTTAAGCCTAGTCAAGCCTACGCACAGGCCCTGCTAGCGCAGGCTCTTGCGGCGCTGGATGCCAGCACGCTAGCCAACACCCAGGCTCTGCGTGCACTGGCTGACATGGTGGTCAATCGGGCACATTAGTGCCGTTTGTAAGCTAAATCAGGCTCTAGCTCCCGTAATATGCGCGTAAGCCGCTACTAAATTCATAGCACATGTCGAACACAACGCCCTCTTTGCTGCACACCATTAACGATCCGGCAGACCTGCGCGGGGTGCCACGCACCCAGCTCACAGCGCTGGCAGACGAATTGCGAGCCTTTTTACTTGACAGTGTTGCCAAAACCGGTGGCCACCTAAGTTCTAACTTGGGCACAGTGGAGCTAACCGTGGCGCTGCACTATGTGTTCAATACACCCACGGACCGACTGGTGTGGGACGTGGGCCACCAAACTTATCCGCACAAGATTTTGACTGGCCGGCGCGACCGCATGGCTACACTGCGTCAGTTAGGTGGTTTGAGTGGTTTTCCCCAGCGTGCCGAGAGCGAGTTCGATACGTTTGGCACAGCGCATTCCAGTACATCTATTTCAGCAGCGCTGGGCATGGCACTGGCAGCCAAAATCAAAGGCGATGATCGCCACGCTGTTGCGATCATCGGCGACGGTGCGCTGACTGCAGGAATGGCCTTCGAGGCACTGAACAACGCGGGTGTGGCCGAAGCCAATTTGCTAGTCATATTGAACGACAACGACATGAGCATCAGCCCGCCCGTGGGGGCACTGAACCGTTACTTGGCCCAATTGATGAGCGGACAGTTTTATGCTGCCGCCAAAAGTGTGGGTAAAAACGTGCTTAAAGGCGCGCCGCCGCTGTTTGAGCTAGCCAAGCGGTTTGAGGAACACGCCAAGGGCATGGTAGTGCCCGCCACCTTGTTCGAGAAATTTGGTTTCAATTACGTCGGCCCTATTGACGGGCATGACCTGGATTCCTTGATTCCCACGCTGGAAAACATTCGCAAACTCAAGGGCCCGCAGTTTCTGCATGTGGTCACCAAAAAAGGCCAAGGTTACAAGCGGGCTGAGGCAGATCCGGTGGCCTACCATGGCCCGGGTAAGTTTGACCCAGCCGTGGGGCTGGTGAAGTCCAGCACTCCTTCCAAACCAACGTTTACACAAGTGTTTGGTAACTGGTTGTGCGATATGGCCGCCCAAGATGAACGTTTGGTGGGCATCACTCCCGCCATGCGCGAAGGGTCGGGCATGGTGGAGTTTGAAAAACGTTTCCCGGCACGCTATTTTGACGTAGGCATAGCCGAGCAGCATGCCGTGACCTTTGCGGGCGGTTTGGCCACCGAAGGTTTGAAGCCGGTGGTGGCGATTTACTCGACTTTTTTGCAGCGAGCTTACGACCAATTGATTCACGACGTAGCCATACAAAACCTGCCGGTAGTGTTCGCGTTGGATCGCGCTGGCATCGTGGGGGCTGACGGAGCCACCCACGCCGGTGCCTACGACATTGCGTTTCTGCGATGTATTCCCAACATGAGCGTGGCCTGCCCTGCAGACGAGGCGGAGTGTCGCCAGCTGCTAAGCACGGCCTATGCGCAGGAGCACCCTGTGGCAGTGCGCTACCCACGCGGCAGTGGCGCGGGCGTCGCGGTGCCGGCGTCTCTAGACGGACTGCCGTTTGGTAAGGGTGAAATTCGCCAACAAGGTAGCACCATTGCTTTGCTGGCCTTTGGCACACTACTGCAGCCAGCGCTGGAGGCGGCCAAGACCATCGGTGCAACGGTGGTTAATATGCGATGGGCCAAGCCACTGGATACTGAGCTGCTGCTGCAAGTGGCGCGCAGCCACCAGGCACTGGTCACCTTGGAAGAGGGTGCCGTAATGGGCGGCGCAGGCAGTGCCGTTCTTGAAACCCTGCAAGCAGCCGATGTGCAAATTCCGGTGCTGCAATTGGGGTTACGCGATGCATTCATTGAGCATGGTGATCCCGTGAAATTGATGGCCATGCAGGGCCTGGATGCCGCTGGTATTCAAGCCTCGGTGATGCACCGGTTTGCAGCATTATTGCCGGTGCAAATACGTGCTGCGTAGATTGCTTGCAATTCCCTGAAGACACCTTTTTGTAAAGGGTGGTTTCAAGGGAAAACCCCCACCATTGCTTGGGTGCCATCTTTCTACAATCGCGACTGACTCTTTGCAGTCCTTGTGCCATGGTAAAGCCGTGGTTTCGAGATTGTTACAACACCTTAACTGGAGTATTAAAAAATGGATCGTCGCTCAATTATCAAAAACGCAGGCATTGCCGGCGTTTTGGCTGCCGGTGCAGCACCCGCTGTGCATGCGCAGGCTGCAGTGCGCTGGCGTTTGGCTTCCAGTTTTCCTAAAGCGCTGGACACCATTTTTGGTGCTGCAGAAATTTTTGCGAAACATGTCAAAGAAATGTCGGGCGGCAAGTTTGAAATTTCTGTCCATGCAGCTGGGGAAATTGCACCGGCATTTGGTGTGGTGGATGCGGTGCAACAAGGCTCGCTAGAGTGCGCCCACACAGCACCTTATTACTTCTTCGGCAAAAACGAGGCGTTTGCTTTAGGCTGCGCCATTCCTTTTGGCCTCAACAGCCGCCAAATGACCGCTTGGATGTACCAAGGCAACGGTCTGAAGTTGATGCGTGAGTTTTACGGCAAGTACAACATCATCAATTTCCCTATGGGCAATACAGGTGCCCAAATGGGAGGCTGGTACCGCAAAGAAATCAAGTCGGTGAAAGACCTCAAGGGTCTGAAATTCCGTACCGGTGGTTTTCCTGGCAAGGTGATGGAGAAGTTAGGCGTTGTTCCTCAAAACATTCCCGGCGGTGAAATTTATACTGCCCTTGAAAAAGGAACCATTGACGCTGCCGAGTGGATTGGGCCTTATGACGACCAAAAGCTGGGCTTTAACAAAGTAGCTCCGTTCTACTACTACCCTGGCTGGTGGGAAGGCGGCCCACAGTTGGACTTGTTTATCAACCAGAAAGCGTATGACGCTCTGTCACCTGAGAACAAGGCGATTGTTGAAAATGCTGCAGCCTATGCGCACGTAGATATGCAAGCCAAATACGATGCACGCAACCCCGGTGCACTGAAGCAATTGGTTGGCAGCGGCACCAAGCTGCGTCCGTTTCCGAACGACGTGCTGTTGGCTGCATTCAAAGCCGCTGAAGAAACCTATGCGGAATTGAATGAGAAGAACGAAGACTGGAAGAAAATTTTTGCGGACTACTCTAAGTTCCGTGCTGAGTCCAACCTGTGGTTCCGCTTTACTGAAGCCAAGTTTGACTCCTTTATGCAGGCGCAAAAGCTGTAACTAGCAGCAGTTGTCGACGTAAAAAACCGCGCTCAGGCGCGGTTTTTTTATGGGCACTCTCAACGCGGTTGACGAACAGAGTCCAGGGCGAGTTCTAACCGCTTGAACTCGGCCAACATAAGTGGATCAGCGGCATAAAAAATAAACAATTTACCGCCAAAATTTTTGGTGTAAAACCGCGGCGCAAACAGCCACTCTAAGCCACGCACACGGATGAGTTTTGCGTAGGCCAGGTCATCCAAATCAATTTGTTTGCGCCACATCCAGGATTGCTTAATAGACGTACCGTCCAGTTGCGTCATACCCGTGACTACAAACCACACGGTATAGGCCATCAAGCCCCATGGCAACCACAGCCAGCTGATCACGCTGGAATTGGATTGCACCTGTTGGGTCAGTTGGTGCATTTGGAAAGCCCACACGCCTGCCACAGCGAGGATTGCCAAGGCGATTGCTTTGAATACGAGGCCGTAGGCTGCCGATTGAATTCCGCCGCCGTGCGGTGTAAACAGGAGCTTTGAGCCACCTGGTGCGGGGTTGTTGTCTGCGTTGGTATCGATCATTGAAACTCCTCAAAATAAAAAGCCCCAACTGCTAAGCCGGGGCTGGGTCCCCACTTTCAGGGGGTGTTGAGTGGGGAGGCTTATTTCTTAAACAAGTCGTCAATTTTCTTTTGCTCTTCCTCGGCGGCCTTGGCGGCAGCTTTGTCGCCCGCTTCGGTTCCTGCCGCGGGGGCAACTTCACCCATTTTGAGTTCAGCATTGGGGACGACCTCTTCAGTGGGCATTTCAATCACAACTTTGTCGATGTCCACCACCACTTTTTCGTCCAGGAACATAGTGACCGACTGCGGTACAAAAATCACGACCACCACCAAGATAATTTGCATGATGACCCACGGTATGGCACCGAGGTAAATGTCGTTGGACAGCACCGGTTTGGAAATGCGTTTGTCTTTGAACAGCGTATCTGCGATACCACGCAGATAAAAGAGCGCGAAGCCAAACGGTGGGTGCATGAAACTGGTTTGCAAATTCACGCACAACAGCACGCCAAACCAAATCAGGTCAATCCCCATCTTGTCTGCTACAGGTGCCAGCATGGGCACGATGATGAATGCGATTTCAAAAAAGTCCAAGAAAAAGGCCAAGAAGAAAACAAACACGTTCACCACGACCAGGAAACCCACCTGCCCGCCGGGCAAGCCAGTCAACAAGTGCTCTACCCATTTAGCGCCGTCCACGCCTTGAAACACTTGGCTGAATACACGGGACCCGATCAAGATGAAAACGACCATGGCCGTGAGGCGCATAGTGCCGGCCATAGCGTCCCAAATTAGCGCCGGCGTGAGACGTTTAGACATAGCCGCTAGCAGCAGCGCACCGACCACGCCCATGGCGCCGGCTTCGGTGGGTGTGGCAATCGCCGTGTCTTGGAATGGCAGACCACCCATAGAGCCCAGAACTGCAAAAATGAGCAACGCAGATGGAACGATGCCACGCAAACATTTGGCCCATAGGGCCCAGCCATCTAGCGTGCGCTCCGTCTTGGGGATGCCTGGCAGGTAGTCGGGCTTGAACCGTGAAAGGGCGAATGTATAGGCCGCGAACATCAGCACTTGCAAAATGGAGGGCCCCCACGCGCCCTTGTACATATCGCCTACTGGCTTGCCCAATTGATCGGCCAGCACCACCAGCACCAGTGACGGGGGTACCAATTGGGTAATGGTTCCAGATGCGGCCAACACGCCCGTTGCATAGCGCATGTTGTAGTTGTATTTCATCATCACAGGCAGTGAAATCAGCGCCATGGCGATAACCTGACCCGCCACAGTACCGGTAATGGCGCCCAGGATAAAGCCCACGATGATGACTGAATAACCAACACCACCGCGCACAGGACCAAACAACTGCCCCATGGAGTCCAGCATGTCTTCGGCAAGACCACACTTCTCCAAAATGGTGCCCATGAAGGTGAAGAATGGAATCGCCAGCAGCAGTTCGTTGTTCAGAATGGAAAACAAGGAAATAGGCAGGTTGCCCATGAATGCGGCTGGGAACCAGCCCATTTCAATGGCGTAGAAACCACTTGCCAGGCCGAGCGCTGCCAGCGAGAAGGCAACGGGAAAACCGATCAACATAATGACGACGAGACCCGCAAACATCAGCGGGGGAAAGTGTTCCAGTTGCATAAGAAGTTCCAGAGAATTTGTGGGTTGTGTAGGCTCTAAAAAGTGCAGACGCACCACTTATTGCAATGGCTTTTCGTAATGGGTGTCCATTTGGTATTTGCCTTGCAAATAGGCGACACGCTTAATAACTTCTGCAACGCCTTGAAGCCAAACCATGGCAAAGCCAACAGGCATGGCGAGGACGGCAGGCCAGCGGATGAGGCCGCCTGCATTTTGTGACATTTCACCCGACACGTAGATGCCCCAAAAGTATTGGGATGTGAGGTAAGCCAACAGGCCAATCACGGGCAATAAAAATACGACCAAACCGAAAATATCAACAAACACGGGTTGGTTGCGTTTGAGCTTGCCGTAAATCAAATCGACACGAACGTGTTCATTGACCTTTAGCACCAGCGGTGCACCCACCATCACGGTGTAAGCAAACAAGTACCACTGAATCTCGATCCAACCGTTGGATGTCAGGTCAAAGCCGTAACGGATAAAGGCGTTTCCGGCGCTGATTAGCGCTGCGAACAATACGGTCCAAGAGGCCAGAACGCCAAATTTCTCGCTTAACCAGTCCATACCCAGGGCAAATTTAAGCAGTGCAGTCATTGCTTTCTCCAATAGATAACAGCCCCTTATGAGGCAACCCGTAGAGGATAAACGGAAGTGGGTTCAGCGCCCTGTAGAAATACTGACATGCATGACTGGTGTTTACCCTAGATTGGGGCAAGCAGTGCTGGCCTTGGGCTTAGTGCATAAGTTTGAATTGTGCGATGTAGGCTATTGCACCTGCTATATAGCCCAGCAGTGCCAGTCTGCTGATTTTTCGCGCATACCAAAGGAAGTCGATTTTTT